>JAJYMZ010000178.1 GCA_021786615.1 Acidobacteriota bacterium | reverse complement strand
TGACAGTTTTCATTGGGCACCAAACGAATCCTTGAAGTTACCATGTCGTTCAGCGTGGCATTAGGCCCCGTTTAAAAAGGGGGCCCGGACTGGCCACGCTGAACGGATTGACGATGGCTCACGATCTTGAAGTCTGCGATCCGCGCGCGCTCGCGGATTTGGCCAGAGCAAAGGGTGGTGGCGGACATAAATGATTGGTGGCGCAAAGCGCCCTCTAGAGCATCCCCTCCATCCCCTTCATCCCTGTTAAAAAAAGCTTTATAAACAAGGATGAAGGGGATGAAGGGGATCAGCCTCGGAAAACCGCGCCATACATGATAGTTTGGGAATTCTCAATATCCTGATGAAGCCCCAATCGGAGATCCCTTGACCCGACCCACGAGCCCCTTGAGCACCCAGGCCGTCACTGCTGGCAAGGCTGTGGGCCAGCCTTCGGAAGTCCTGACGCGAGAGCAGCGCATCGCCCTTTTCCGCACCATCTACGCGGCCCGGCGCATTGACGACAAGGAAATCGTCGGCAAGCGGCAGAACAAGGTCTTCTTCCAGATCAATGGCGTGGGCCATGAAGCCGTCCAGGCAGCGGCCACCCTGTTGCTGAGGCCGGGCTATGATTGGTTCTTCTTCTACTACCGCGACCGCGCGTTGAGCTATGGCCTGGGCTACACCGCCGAGCAGATGTTCCTGGGCAGCGTGGGCAGCGCCGACGATCCCTCCAGCGGCGGCCGCCAGATGCCCAGCCACTGGGGCGAGAAAAACCTCAACATTTTCACCACCTCAAGCCCCACGGGCTCGCAGTTCCTACAGGCTGTGGGCGCCGCCGAAGCCATCCTCCGCGCCGAGGGTTCCAACTTGCAGGAGGAGATGGGCATCCATCCGGATGAAGTGGTGTTCACCACCACCGGCGATGGCACCTGTTCCCAGGGGGAATTCTGGGAAGCCATCAGCAATGCCGTGAACCTGAAATTGCCGGTTGTGTTCCTAGTGGAGGACAACGGCTACGCCATTTCGGTTCCCTCGGAAGTCCAGTATCCCGGCGGCAACATCGCAGCCCTGCTCAAGGGCTACGAACCCCACGGATTGCTCATCGTGGACGAGGTGGACGGCTGCGATCCCCTGGCGAGCTATGACGCCCTGAAGCAGGCCATTGACCATGCCCGGGCGCGCAAGGGCCCGGCCCTGGTGCGCGCCAAGGTGATCCGCCCCTACAGCCATTCGCTGTCGGATGACGAGGGGCTCTACAAGACCCCTGGCCAGCGCCACGAAGAATCCCTGCGGGATCCGGTGCCCACCTACGCGAAAAAGCTGGTGGAGTCCGGTGATCTGAGCGAGGCGGAACTGGAGCAGGTCAAGGCTGAGATCCAGATGGAGATTGACCTCGCCTGGGAGGCCGCCGAGAAGGCCCCGGCGCCCGCCAGCGGCAGCTATTGCGAACATCTGTACAGCGAGGACGTGGACCCGTGCTCCGGGGCCTTCGATACGGAAGAAAGCATCGAAGAGAAGAGCGGAACCAAGACCCTCATTGATTCCGTGAACCACGTGCTGAAGCTGGAAATGGCCCGGAACAACCGCATCCTGGTGTTCGGCGAGGACGTGGCCGATGCCACCCGTTCTGAGGTCCTCGAAGAAGTGAAAGGCAAGGGCGGCGTGTTCAAAGCCACCCACGGTTTGCAGAAGGCCTTCGGCGCCAACCGCGTCTACAACTCGCCGCTGGCGGAAGCCACCATCGTGGGCCGCGCCATCGGCCTGGCGGCGCGGGGTTTCAAGCCCGTGGTGGAGATCCAGTTCTTCGACTACATCTGGCCCGCCATGCAGCAGCTTCGCGACGAGCTCCCCAACATCCGCTGGCGCAGCAACGGCGCTTTCAAGTGCCCCATGGTCATCCGGGTGCCCATCGCGGGGTACCTGATGGGCGGCGCCACCTACCACTCCCAGTGCGGCGAAAGCACGTTCACGCACATTCCGGGCCTGCGGGTCATCTACCCCAGCACCGCCCTGGATGCGGCGGGACTGCTGCGCACGGCCATCCGCTGCGACGATCCGGTGCTGTTCCTGGAACCCAAGCATCTCTACCGCCAGACCCACAACAAGGGGCCCGAGGCGCACGCAGACTTCATGATCCCCTTCGGCAAGGCCCGCACCGCGCGCGAGGGGAAGAATCTATCCGTGATCACCTATGGCAGCACCGTGTACCGCGCGGCCCAGGCCGCCCGGGAAGCCGAGAAGGAGGGCATCAGCGTCGAGATCATTGATCTGCGCTCCTTGAATCCCTACGACTGGACCGCCATCGTCAAGACCGTGAAGAAGACCCACCGCGTCCTCGTGGCCCATGAAGACACGCTGTCCTGGGGCTACGGCGCCGAGATCGCGGCGCGCATCGCCGACGAGCTGTTCTTCGACCTGGATGCGCCCGTCCGCAGATTGGCCGCGAAGGATACCTGGGTTCCCTACCACCCGCATCTCGAGGATGAAGTGCTGCCCCAGGCGAGCGACTTCCTGGAGGCCTACCGGAAACTTGCGGCGGTCTGAATCAGCTGTTTTTCGGTTCTCTGCATGTTTCGCCCCAAGAACGTGTGAGATTGCGGCGCGCCATAAGCCGCGCTGGACAAAGCGCGTAGGCCATCCATGCGCCTTGCTTGCCGTATATTCTTCCCGCTCTTCCTGTTGTGGGCCGGGCTCACGGTGGCCGCGGGTTTCATGCTTCCGGCCCAGTTGCTTAAAGCTCCCATGCCCCATCGCACCGAATCTCAGCGGGAGCAAATTCGTGGATCGCTCGCGGAGTATGGAAGCCATTGGTCCAAGCATGAAATCGCTGGAGGCGAGGGCGTGCCGCTGGAAGTCTGGTGGCTTCATCGCCCCCAGGCCAAGGGAGTGGCGGTCATCCTGCATGGTTTCGGGGATGACGCCTGGGGCAGCGCGACGCGCGCACGGGAGCTGCCGGACTGGGATGCGGTTGTATTCACCTTTCGCGGCCGTGACCGTCATCCAGAAATTCCTTCCACACTGGGCGCCTGGGAGCGGCAGGATGTGGTCTGCGTGGAGGAGTTCCTGGAAGGCCAGGGTTTCCCCCGGCAACGGATCCTGATGGTCGGAACCAGCATGGGCGCAGGAGTCGCGCTGCTTGCGCTAGAGGACCTGGAACGCAGCGGCCCGCCCCTGGCAGGCGCCCTGCTTGAATCGCCCTATCGGGATCTGCGCGACGCGGCCCGCAACCATCTCAAGGGCACGCTGGGCTGGACCGAGGTGGTGGCGAGGCCCGCGGAATACCTGGCCATCCGCCGCGCCGCGCGGCTGGCGAATTTCAAAGCCAACGAAGTTTCGCCGCTGGACGCCAGCGCAGACCTTCGCACGCCCATCGCACTGCTGTCCGGGGATGCGGACGCCATCACGCCATTGGCGGGCGTGCAGGCCATCGCCGAGCATCATCCGGACCTGACGGTGGTCCGCGGCGCCGGGCATTGCGAAGCGGGAGGGCGCATTCCCGGCGGCTGGAAAGCCTGGGCGGAGACGCGGCTGGCGACCTGGGCGCCTGTTCGCCGCAGCCCCTGGTGGAGATCCTGGCCGAAGGGCTGAAGAAGATGAATCCACAGAAGCGCCTCACCTGGGAGGTGCTGGTGGAGGAGAGAGGGAAGTTCCGGATCACCTATACGTATAAGGTGCTGGTGAGTAGGTGAGTCTTTGGTTAAGAGTCCAAAGTTTCAAGTCCCAAGGAACCCCGTGCCATCGAATCGGCGGGGAACCAGGGGGAGGAAAAATTAACAGCGATGGAGGGGATAAAGGGGATAAGTCCGGTTCACCTGCTTGCTTTCATGCCCTATATCCCCTTCATCCCCTTCATCCCTGTTAACCATATTTTTAGTTTTCAAACCAGCTTCCTTCGCGCGCTTGCAGCCACCATTGCCCAACGCGGCTCGTGGCCACTTGGCGCTTGGGACCTTCAACTCTCAACTTTTTGACTCTCAACCGCCCTTACCGTTTCAATCCTGGCCACCTCTTCGCCACTTCATCCGGCGCGTCGGGCTTGAGGCGCCTGGGATGGGCGGGCATGCCGATGGCCACGTTGTAGTCGGGGATGTCCTTGGTGGCGAGGCCGAAGGCGCCCACCATGGCCCAGTCGCCCACCTGAGTGCCGCTCAGCACTGTGGCGTGGTAGGCGACGCGGGCGCCGACGCCGATGACCGTGTCGCCAAGGTTCACGATCTTGGGCTCTACCAGGTCGTGCCAGTGGCTGTAGATGTTGGCGTAGTCGCTGATGCTGGCGCCGTCCTTGATGGTGATGGTGCCTCGGTCGTCCAGGAGCACGAAGCGGTGGATGAAGACGCCGTCGCCGATGCTGATGTTGTAGCCGAAGCTCCATTCGATGCCCGTGAAGAACTTCACGCCTTTGCCGCAGCTCTTGAAAATGTGCTGCGCGAGCATGGACCGGAACTTCAGCCCCAGCCACACGTTGGCGTTGAGCGGCGAGTTGTCGAACATCTGCCAGAGCCAGATGAGCGGCTTGATGGGATACCACTTCGCTTCCACCAGCTCACTGTAGTATTCCGCTTCCAGCGTGGCGTTCCGGGGATCGAAGCTGAGCAGCAGGATTTCTTCATGGATATTGCGCGGCGCATCGGGCACGCCGTAGAACCCCTTGCAAAGCTCGATGCACAGCTCGTTGCGGTCGGTCTTTGGGTCCCGGATGCGAGCATCAATATCAGCGATCCACTCATCGAACCGGGCCTCGACAGCGGCATTTCCGAGGGCGACAGAGCGGTTGGCCAAGGGTGTCTCCAAATCTGACTTAAACAGTCAACTTTAGCGTAAAACCTTCGTTGGTGGGTCCTGCAAGTTGAGGAGCCCCGTGAAAATGGGGCGCGCCTTCCAGGATGCCTAGAGTCTCCATTATCAGATAGCCTTGCATAGGAGCACGGGTAAGGAGGTTCATGGATTCGCACGCTCGGATTTTGGTCGCAGGGGCTGGAGGCATGGTCGGATCCGCGGTGGTGCGCCACCTCCAGGCCGAGGGATTCACGCGGGTACTGGCCCCCAGCCGGGCGGAGCTCGATCTTACGGACCAGGCGGCCATCAACGCCTATTTCGAGCATGAGCGGCCCGAATATGCCTTCCTGGCGGCGGGCAGGGTCGGTGGAATCCTGGCCAATAGCACCCGTCCGGCGGATTTCATCCGCGACAACCTCCTGATCCAGGCCCTGGTCATAGACGCGGCGCATCGGTATGGCGTGCGCAAGCTGCTGGACCTCGGCTCTTCCTGCATCTATCCAAAGCAGGCGCCCCAGCCCATGATCGAGGACTGCCTGCTCACCAGCGCCCTGGAGCCCACCAACGAGTGGTACGCCGTGGCGAAAATCGCGGGGCTGAAGATGTGCCAGGCCTTCCACCGGCAATACGGGTTCAACGCCGTCAGCCTGATGCCCACCAACCTGTATGGGCCCGGGGACAATTTCGATCTGGAGAATTCGCACGTGCTGCCGGCCATGCTCCGGAAATTCCATGACGCCAAGGAATCCGGCGCTCCCGAAGTGGTGCTCTGGGGCACGGGTTCGCCGCGGCGCGAATTCCTGTTCGTGGAAGATCTGGCGGACGCGTGCCTCTTCGTGATGCGCAACTATGATGGCGAGCCGTTCCTGAACGTCGGGACGGGCCAGGACCTGAGCATCCGCGAGCTGGCGGAGATGGTGGCTGATGTCACGGGCTTTTCGGGCCTTATCAAATGGGATGCCACGATGCCGGATGGCACGCCGCGCAAATTGCTGGATGTCTCGCGGCTTCAGGCCCTGGGCTGGAAGGCCAGGACGCCGCTTCCCGAGGGCATCCGCGTTTCCTACGCCTGGTTTCTAGAGCACCGAGCCACGGTCCGGGGCGCCTGAAGTAGTGGCAACACTGTTTAGCCCGAATATTGCGCTTGTACGTCCCTGATTGGCTTCTGGCTTCGGGCTTCAGGCTTCAGGTTCGCATCGGCATCAGCACGATCAAAAATACGAAGCGATGCTTTTCCCGAAGCCCGTAGCCTGAGGCCCGTAGCCAATTTCATCCTGTCCAAACGCAAGATCTAGATTCAGCGATATCCGCCCCGCGCCACCTCTGTGTGCCCCGCCTTCTTCAGCAGCAGTTCCCGCTCCGCGATGCGCATATCCGAATCCACCATCATGGCGGCCAGGGTCTTTACGTCGGTCTTTGGCTCCCAGCCTAGGATCTGGCGGGCCCTGGCGGGCTCGCCTTCGAGATGGTCCACTTCGGCGGGACGGAAATAGCGCGGGTCCACTTCCACGTAGCTCTGCCAGTCCAGGTCCAGTTTCTCGAAGACCAGGTCCAGAAAAGCCCGGATGGAAATGGAAGTGCCCGTGGCCACCACGTAGTCGTCGGCCTTGTCCTGCTGCAGCATGCGCCACATGGCATCCACGTAGTCCCCGGCGAATCCCCAGTCGCGCTTCGCATCCAGGTTTCCCAGAAACAACTTGTCCTGGAGGCCCAGCTTGATGCGCGTGGCGGCCCGCGTGATCTTGCGGGTGACGAAGGTTTCGCCCCGGCGCGGACTTTCGTGGTTGAAGAGGATGCCGTTGCAGGCGAAGAGGCCGTAGCTCTCGCGGTGGTTGATGACCTGGTAATGGGCGTACACCTTGGCGCAGGCGTAGGGGCTGCGCGGCTCGAAGCGGGTGCCCTCGTGCTGGCGCGGCTTGGCGGAGCCGAACATCTCGGAGCTGCTGGCTTGGTAAAAGCGGATCTGCTTCTGGGTGTGCTTCTGGTAGTTGCGGATGGATTCCAGCAGGCGGATGACGCCCACGGCCACCACGTCCACGGTGTACTCGGGCTGGTCGAAGCTCACCCGCACGTGGCTTTGGGCGCCCAGGTTGTAGATCTCATCGGGCTGCACATCGTCCAGCACGTTGCGCAGCGCCCCCGCATCCGAAAGGTCCCCGTAGTGCAAATGGAACTGCGAACGATGATGGGGATCCACGTACAGGTGATCAATGCGGTCGGTGTTGAACAGCGAAGCCCGCCGGATGATGCCGTGGACCTCATAACCCTTCGCGAGCAGCAATTCAGCCAGGTAGCTTCCATCCTGACCCGTGATCCCGGTGATGAGCGCGACTGGCATGGAGAAGCTCCTGTGTCGTAATTGTTTTCACCTGCCTTGGTCACCGCACCCAGTGTCTTCGGAATGACCTCAGTTTCTGGCCTCATCCTACCTCGCGCCGATTCTGAATAACACCACACGCACGGTGCGCAGCACTATCAGGAGATCCAGAAAGAGGTTGTGGTTCTTGATGTACCAGATGTCATAGGTAAGCTTGATCCGCGCGTCCTCGACTGAGGCGCCATAGGGGTAGTTGACCTGAGCCCATCCGGTGATGCCAGGTCGCACCAGATGGCGTAGATGGTAGAAAGGAATGACGTCCTCATAATTGTCCACACACTTCGTCCACTCAGCCCGTGGGCCAATGAAGCTCATATCTCCACGAAGCACGTTCCAAAGCTGTGGCAGCTCATCGAAGCGCGTCTTGCGCAGGAAACGACCCAGCCTGGTAATCCGGGAGTCGCCCTCGCTGGTGTAAATCCCATCAGTATCTGATTCTTGGCACTTGGCACGCGTTTCGGAGCCTATGAAAACATGTTCACAATCGCCAGCTCCCGGGCTTGGAACACGGTGCATCGTGCAGAATTTGAAGCAGGTGAAAGTCCGGCCCCCCCGCCCCATGCGCGGTTGCGTATAGAGCACAGGTCCCCGGTAAAATAACTTCGTCAAGGTGGCCACTAGCACCATGGGGATTCCAGCAATCCCGAACAGGATGGTGGCCAGGACAATGTCGCTGGCTCGCTTGAGCTTTGCCTGCAGTGGACTGTCCAGCAATGCAAACCCATTGGCGAAAGCGAACCATTCGCCTTGAAGGTATTCCACAGGTACACGCTGCCAGTGCCTGTCGCAGAATTCCTCGATGGTTTTCACGCGCATACCATCCAGGCGCGCTTGCATCAACAATCGGACAACGGGTTCGGGAATTGCAGAGGCAACGATGATCCCTGACCACGGCTCCTTGAGCAATCCTTCCAGTTCTGCCCAGTCACCTGAAACAGGAGGCAGTTCTCCGGCAGGACTTGGTGCAGGTTCAAATCCTGGTTCGGTCAAGAGGACGAGGCTCCCTTGACCGCGCTCGGTCTTGAAGTCACGCCAAAAAGCCAGCAGGCCCTGATCATTGTAGCTACCCAGGAGCAACCAGCGTGCTTCCATGGCCCTCTTGGCCTGCATCGCCCTGGTCTGGACCCGCAGCAGAGCGCCCCAGCATCCAAAGATCAGAGCCCCAACGCTCAAGGTGCTGCGACCCATAAAATTGTAGTTACCGCCTAGCAGTTCCGGGCCACCAAGAAAAAACCCCAAGGCGAAGATGCCTGCGGCAAGCGACAAGCCCCCCAGGAAACGTGCCAATGATCTCCAAAGCCTTTCCTCTGTATCCAATCGAAAGGCATCAACCAGCCAAAGGGAAGCAATGGTGAGAATCATCAAAGCAGCAACTCGCTTGCTTGTGAGCAGGTGCATAAGGTGGTTGTCGGTCAGGATTACACTGACTAATGCATAACTGAATAGAAAACCAGCGATATCACCCAACAACAACAAATAGCCTATAAATCGCGCAGTGAAAGGTTTGGCAGCGCGATTTGACTTTGCGCCATTAGCGATGCCCATTTGCGCATCGCCCCCAGGGATGGTGAAGGCTTCAGTAGGGTTCAGATTAGTCATTGGCATATTTGTAAGATAAAAAAATGTGTTAAATGATGGTTTTTGGAGGTGGTTAACAAAGAAAAGAGTAAGAACTGCGCTGTTCGAGTGTAAGGCTTTTCAAGGCATAAAGTGGCGAATTTCATAAGGAGGTTGACCTCGAATTTCACTAAGGGGATGGGAAATTCTTTGATTCATGACGGCTCATCCACCCACCACCCCTTGAACCAGCCGCTTGATGGCGCGTTCCGCCAGTTCTGAATAGCGCGCTTCGCCCACCAGGATTCTCGCCATGTGCGGCGCGGCGGCGGGGTGTTTCACGCCCAGGCGGTAGGCGGTTCCAGGCGCGCGATAAAAAAGTTCGGCGAGGCGGCGGGCCCAGATCATTTCGGAGCCCACCTCTCGCTTGATGATTTCTGAATACCGCGGCAGAGCGCTGAACTCCCCAGCCAACGCTGCATCCACGGCCTCGGCGGCCTTCATGCCCGTGAATATGGAGGGCCGGATGCCTTCGGCGGTGAACGGGTCCACCACGCAGGCGGCTTCTCCCGCCAGCAAGGCCTGATGGGTGTGGAGGTCCTGATGGCCATCCCAGAGCAATACGGGATGGGCTTCCACGCTGCATTCCGCCAGCTCCAAACCAAGCCTGAGGCCATACTCAGCCAGGATCTTGCGCAGGTCCTGGTTTTGTTTCCCTCGAAAAATGCCGACGCCGAAGGACCAACCGTCGGTCTTGGGAAAGGCCCAGGCATAGCCGTTGATGACCGTGCCGAAATCCAGATGGACCAGGTTGGTGGATTTGCCCCTGGATTCAGCCTCGATGGCTCCGGCCACGCGGTATTTGCGATGGGTGAAGCCCAGCCATTTCGCCATGGGCCCCTTGGCGCCGTCCGCGGCGACGAGAAAGCGGCACTGGAGCGGACCTTCGGCAGTATCCACGATCCAGCGGCCATCCCGAAAATGGGCGCCTAGCGCGGCGCAGCCCTCGCGCAATGCCGCGCCCCGGGCGACGGCCTGTTGCATCAGGAACGCATCGAAGGCATCCCGCCGCACCATCCAGAGCGGCTCGATGGTGCCCATGTCAGCTTCCACGGGATCTCTCCCCCGGTAGGTGTAGCGGACTCTGGATACCCTCGTGTTGATCACCGGCGATAAATCAAAATCGAACCAGCCCGCGATTTCCGGGGACACCCCGCCGCCGCAGGGCTTCACGCGGGGCAGCTGAGCCTTTTCCAGCACCAGCACCGAGCGGCCGCCTTTGGCCAGGTGGTAGGCCGCAGTTCCCCCGGCGGGTCCTGCGCCGATGATGATGCAATCGAAGGTGGCTGGCATCAGGCCAGTGTGCCAGAGGAACAACCCGGCGCTCCTACTGGTGCGGTTTGGTCAAGATTTACTCAATTAAACCTATTGAGACCTTTGCATTCCCTCCCAGGAAGTATTAGGTTATTGGGGTAATCAATTTCCTCTTAGGGTGTTTTTTCGCTTTCTTCCCGTGGAAGAAGTTTTTCAGGAGACAGGTCATGCGCATCTCGGGTTTGTTGTTTGCATCGTTGATCGCTGCAGGACCTCTGTCCGCTCAGGAAGGCATGAAATGGGTGGGCGTCCAGGTGGGAACCCAGGGCCAGGGTTCCGACTCCCGCGGCGCGAAGGCAGCTTTCTTGGCCGGTGTATCCGGTGGCGCGTGGTTCACGGATCGCTGGGGGGCGGATGCCGCGTTCCAGACGGCCAACATTGATTCGAACAATGGCAAAGGCAGCGGAAGCCAGCAATACCTGACGATCGCCGGGCGATTCAATTTCCTTCCCAATGACGAACACTGGAACATCTATGCCAAGGCTGGTCTCGGCACTGTCCGTGTGGAACCGCCCTGGGCGCCTTCCACCACCAACAAATCCGTCTCCCTCATCGGTGTGGGCACCCAGTACAAGATCGGAGCGTCCGGCATAGCTGGCCTTGAGTTCCAGTTGATGAGATTCAATGCCGACTACCACGAGTGGCCCATTCTGTTCACCGCAGGCTGGCGTTTCGGCGGCGCCGCCAAGCCCATGAAGAAAAAATGAACGGCCTTTTCGTGAAGACTACTCCTGGTCGAAAATAACGTTTCGTGGCAGTTAAATCCCGGCATGACCCGTTGACCTCATGAGCGGGCTCCCCGAACAAGAAGTGGGGGGCCCGGGGAGACCTAGTGAGCGAAGAGAGCAGGCGGTCCCCCCGGATACATATCAGGAGTTATGGGCTGGGTGTGTATGATGGATCCACATGCAGTGATGCAGCGGGTCCCGTAGCTCAGTGGATAGAGCGACCGCCTCCTAAGCGATAGGTCGTGCGTTCAAGTCGCGCCGGGA
>JAJYMZ010000098.1 GCA_021786615.1 Acidobacteriota bacterium | reverse complement strand
TCAGGTTCGGCTGGAAACAACCCGTAAGCGGCGGCGTTGCCTTTGCGCGTCCTGAATTCAAGCCCGCCGCACATCGGGATCTTAGCGACCGTTACGAAATAACCAGTACTTTTCTGGAGATTTTGTTACGGACGCTCTGGGCTATCCATTTAACCGGAGCTGCCCCCAGCCCCCCTTCTCCAGGGGCGCTCCGCTTGGGGCCGCTCCAGGCTTGGGGGGTGCCCACGCTTTTGGGGAGGATCTGCCGGAGTCTTCCCGGCGCGGGGTTTGGCAACGAGATCCTGGTACCGAACCGGCTCATGGGCAGCCGCCAGTTCCATCACGCGAAAGAACAGCATCCCCCGGCTGCGGGAGCGGCGGCGGTTGAACCGAAAGACGAATTCGTTCAGGTAGGCCGCCAGGTGCTTGGCCTCTACCGCACCCTGATGGGTTCCCAGCAGCCACCGTTTGGCCAAAGAGGCGACCCGGTGGACCCCGGGCAGCAGTTCGCCCGGATCCTCGCCCCGGGCCTCGGCGGCTCGCTGGCTTCGCCGGTCATGCCGGTACCCTTTCCCGTCCAGGCCGTGGTAGCCCTGCCAACCGTCGGTGATGATGATGGCTCCCGGTTCGATGTGCTCCTGAACAAAAGGATGGAGGGTGGCAGCCGACGCATCTGCCAAGGGCAACATACGGCAGCGGCCGAACCCCTTTGGCTCTAGCACCTCGACCGCAATGACCGTCAGGGTCTTCTTCCCTCCCAGGAATCGGCCTCCGGGACGGCCCGGTTCCACGCCTCCGATGAAGGTCTCATCCACCTCGACCCGCCCTTTCAGCCGCTCCCGGCCCGGGCGCACCAGCACAGACCTCAAGCGATGAAGCATGGCCCAGGCGGTCTGGTAGGAACCGATCTCCAAGGTCCGCTTCAAACTCAGGGCTGAGACCCCGTTCTTGCCCGTGGCGAAGTGCCAACAGGCCATGAACCAGACTGTGAGGGGGGAGCGAGTCCGGTCGAAAATGGTCCCGGCGGTGACCGAGGTTCGCCTGCCGCACCCAGAGCACATGAACCGCCCGTCGCCCAACCGCCATCCGCCCGCGCGGTCACAGTCCGGGCAAACGAAGCCGGAGGGCCACCTCAGCCATTCCAAGTAGTCCAGACAGTCAGCATCGGTCTGGAACCAGGCCTGGAATTCTCCCAGGGATCTTGGGTAATCGGTACCGGCGCGAGGGGGTTCCACGACGCCAGTCTAGGAGGACTCCTGTTAAATGGATAGCCCAGACGGACGCTTATGCCGTCCCAGCCCCTCGGATGAACTGTTAATTTTTGAACGACGGCTTACCCTTCCTTCAGCCAGCGGGCGGCCTGCCGCGCGAAGTAGGTGAAGATCATGTCCGCGCCGGCCCTCCGGATTCCCAGCAGGCTCTCCAGCACCGTGCGCCGCTCGTCCAGCCAGCCATTGAGGGCCGCGGCCTTGAGCATCGCGTACTCGCCGCTCACTTGGTAGGCCGCCACGGGCAGCGCCGTGGAATCGCGCACCACGCGGAGCACATCCAGGAAGGGCATGGCGGGCTTCACCATCACGATGTCGGCGCCTTCGTCTTCATCCAAAGCCAGTTCCCGCAAGGCTTCCCGGACGTTGGCGGGGTCCATCTGGTAGGTCTTCTTGTCGCCGAATTTTGGAGACGAGGAAAGGGCATCGCGAAAGGGATTGTAGAAGCTCGACGCGTATTTCACGCAGTAGGAAAGGATGCTCACGTCCGTGAAGCCTTGGGAATCAAGCCCCCCCCGGATGGCGCCGATGCGCCCATCCATCATGTCGCTGGGGCTGATGACGTCCGCGCCCGCGTCCGCGTGGCAAAGGGCCTGCATGATGAGAATCTCCACGGTCTCATCGTTGAGGATCTTGCCGTCCTTCACCAGCCCGTCGTGGCCATCGCTGTTGTAGGGATCCAGGGCCACGTCGGTGATGACCAGGGCTTCGGGGAATTCCTGCTTGATGGATCGGATGACCTGCGGCACCAGGCCCGCGGGGTTGTAGGCTTCGCGGCCGTCAGAGGTCTTCTGGGCCTCAGGAATGGCGGGAAACAGATCGAAACCGGTGACGCCTTCTTTCAACGCCGCTTCCACTTCGTGAAGCACTCCCGCGGGACTCAAGCGGAAGCAGCCCGGCATGGAGCCGATGGCCTCGTTTTCCGGCTTGGCATGGAGGAAGAGGGGCAGCACGAAATGCTCGGGGCCCAGGTGGGTCTCCCGCGCGAAGCCACGGATGGCGGCGCTCTTGCGATTGCGGCGGGGACGCTGGGAAAGGTTCAAGGACATGGGGGGCTCCAGTTGATCTGACAATGCCAGGGTTAAGGATTCAATTGTCGATTGACGATTGACGATTGTCGATTAGGAACTCCGAGCGCCCGTCGCGCTTCAATCGAAAATCGAAAATCGAAAATCCATCGCTTCTTGTCACACTGGTTCCATGGACGGGAAACGATTCACATTGGCCATCACGGGCGCTTCGGGCTCGGCCTTTGGCGTGTCCGTGCTGCGGCGCCTGGCCGCCAATGAAAATGTGACGGAAGTCGCATTGCTGCTGTCGCCCACGGGCAAGCGCTGCCTGGCGGACGAGACAGGGCTCACAGTGAAGGACCTCTGCGCCCTCAGCCCCAAAATCACCCATCATGACGAGCGGAATCTCGGGGCCGCGATTTCCTCCGGCAGCTACCGCCAGGACGGCATGGCGCTCGTGCCCTGCAGCGCCGGCGCCCTGGGACGCATCGCTTCGGGGACCAGCGAGAACCTGGTGAGCCGCGCCGCGGATGTCTGCCTGAAAGAACGGCGGCCGCTGGTGCTCTGCCTGCGGGAGACGCCGCTCAACCGCATCCACCTGGAAAACATGCTGCGGATCCATGACGCTGGCGCCATCGTCATGCCCATCATGCCCAGTTTCTATACCAAGCCTTCGCGCTTTGAAGATCTCTTTGATGCCTTCGCCACCCGCGTGCTGGATCAGCTCGGGCTGCCGGAGCCCGATTCGCGGCGCTGGGTGGGATGAAGATTCCTTGACCCGACTGTCATTACACCCACCCCCTCCCTGCGTGGCCCCCTGGTGGGCCCGCAGCGCGCATCTGCAGACCATCCTCGGGGACAAGCTGCCATCCCCGGCGCCCCAAACGCCTGGCGAATCCATCCGGGTGGAGCTGGATGATGGCGATGCATTGGCTGGGCGTGCCTGGACCGGAAGCACGGACACGGTGGTGCTGCTGTTCCACGGCCTTGGGGGTTCCCACGACGCCACCTACATGAACCGCGCCGTGGTCCTCGCCCAGGCGCGCGGACATCATGTCTGGGCCATGAACCATCGGGGCTGCGGTGACGGCCGGGGGCTGGCCAAGGGCACCTACCACAGCGGGCGGGCCGATGACATCGGTGCCGTCGTCCAGGCTGCGCGGGCCGCCCACCCAGGAAAGCGCCTCGCAGCCATCGGGTTTTCGCTGAGCGGAAACGCGCTGCTGCTGAACCTGGGAGACGGCATCGGCGTGTTCGAAAAACCCGACGTGGCCATCGCCGTGAACCCGCCCATTGATTTGGCCCGCTGTGCCCTGAGACTGAAAACCGGCTTCAACCGGGTCTATGATCTCCGCTTCCTGATCCGCTGCCGCCGCTCCGTGCGGGAACGCGTGGAGGATGGCCTGATCCGGGACATCTACAGGATCCCACGCTACTGCACGCTGACGGATTTCGACGACTACTACACGGCCCCTGCCGGTGGATTCAAGGACCGCCACGACTATTACGCCAGATGCTCGGCGGGGCCTTATCTCGCCAGGATCCAAACGCCTACGGTGATCCTCATGGCGGAAGACGACCCCTTCGTGGCCGTGGATTCATTCCGGGAATTCAAAGTCCCCGAATCGGTCCATCTTCATATCGAATCCACTGGCGGGCACATGGGCTATCTCTCCAGCGGTCCCTCCTCCCGGCGATGGCTGGACCTGGCGCTGGGGCACTATCTGGATGCGCTGCTGGTTAGCGTGTGCGAGTCGAAAAATGAAACCGCGAATGACGCGAAATCGCGCGAATAGGTCTTCAACCACGGATGAACACGGATGAACACGGATTCACAATCAAGCAAATCAACCACTCGGTTCTATTTTGTTGAGCTCAGCCCGAATTCGCTTCGCGGGGGCGCGGAGCGCCCGCGGGCCGAATGCCTCACCCGTTTTTTTAGCGTTTCTTCGCGAAATTCGCGGTTACAGCTTTTCCTCCTAACTAGATTGGAGACCCCTGGTTGATGCCACACTGAAAGCCATGGATAAGATCGGCTTCGATACCCATCGCCCTGCCCAGCTCCGGCGGTTCCCCATGGTTTTCTATACCGCCGGGCTGCGCATGCAGAAGGCGCTCGCGGAATACGTGCAAGATCCATCCAACCCTGATCAATTGGTGATCCTCGCGCACAATCCGGTGTTCACGCTCGGCCGGAATGCGACGCTGGAAGACATCCACGTCACCCCGGAATTCTGCGAACAGCAAGGGGTGGAGATTCAGCAAACGGATCGAGGGGGCGAGGTCACCTACCACGGCCCCGGCCAAATCGTGGTCTATCCCATCTGCAATCTCTCCGGCGGGCGCCAGGACGTGGGCCGGCTCGTGCGGGGCCTCGAGGAAGCCATGATCCGCACCGCCGCCGATTTCGGCGTGGCGGCGGAGCGCCTGAAAGGGGCTCCGGGCATCTGGGTGGAGACGGCCAAATTCCGGAAAGGCGGCGGCCTTGAAAAACTTGGGGCCGTGGGCCTCCATTTGAGCCGTTGGATCACCACCCATGGCATCGCCTTCAACGTCGCGCCGAACCTCGGCCACTTCGGCTGGATCACGCCCTGTGGCTTCACGGACAAAGGCGTCTGTTCCCTCCATTCGCTGCTGGGGACCGCATCGCCTGATTTCGAAACCGCCGTGGACCACCTCCAGCGGCATCTCTGCGAGTGCCTCGGCTTGGAAATCAAGCCCTCGCGAGCGTCCAGCCAAAGCGTCAACGCGCTCACCTGGAGGCGTGGTCCCAAGGGGCCTGAAATCCTGATGATGCTGCGGGTGCCCAGCCACGGCCTGTGGTGGCAGAGTGTCACAGGCATGATGGAGCCCGGCGAAGCCTGCGAAGAAACCGCCCATCGCGAACTGAAGGAAGAGACTGGCCTCCGCGGAAAGCTGACGCCTCTGCCTTTGAAGCACAGCTTCTGGGTGGATTCGAGCCTCATCCATTTCCCAGATCCCGAACCCCGCTTCAATACCGAAACCTGCTTCCACATGGAGGTGCCCGGCGACTCCATCGTCCAGCTCGCGCTCGATGAACACAGCGAGTACAAATGGTGCGGATTCAAGGAAGCCTATGACCTGATGCGCTGGGAGGGCTCGAAAGCCGCGCTGAAACTGCTGGAAAAGGAATTGGCAGCGACGCGGGAAAGCTGAAGCGCAACCATCGCTTCAGCCACTACGTGGCATGAAGCGCGGAAAAAAGCCATCGTGCCCTGGTTATGCCTCTTTCTGGCTTCGATCAATCAAAATTGGAGGGAAAGCAGGCTTGGCCCCGATCCGCCGCCATGGTGAACTGGAGCGTTCAGGAGACCGCCATGTTCCCGATGTTCACCGAAGAGCAGCTCGCCATCCGGGACGCCGCGCGGGAATTCGCGCGCCATGAGATCGAGCCAGAGGCCATGGCTCGGGACAAAGCCTCGGAATTCCCGGCCGCCATCATCAAGCAGCTGGGGGAGATGGGCTTCATGGGCATGACCATTCCCGAGGCCTACGGCGGCGCGGGTGTGGATTATTTGAGCTACATCCTGGCCCTGGAAGAAA
Organism: Acidobacteriota bacterium; assembly: GCA_021786615.1. Lineage (GTDB taxonomy): Bacteria > Acidobacteriota > Holophagae > Holophagales > Holophagaceae > JANXPB01. Next base: position 5,260 of record JAJYMZ010000098.1, on the reverse strand, counting down.
TTGCCCGTGTGGATGCATCGGTGGCCGTCACCATGAGCGTGAACAACTCGGTGGTTTGCGCGCCCATCATGAATTTCGGGACCGAAGCGCTGAAGCAGAAATACCTGAAAGCCCTCGCGTCGGGTGAAGTCATCGGCGGCTTCATGCTCACCGAGCCCAATGCGGGCAGCGATGTGGCCGCCATGAAGACTAGGGCCACCAAGACAGATGGCGGGTGGCTGCTGAACGGCTCTAAGGCATGGATCACCAATGGAAGTGTCGGGAAATACTTCGTGATCATGGTCGTGACGGATCCCGAGAAAGGCAAGAAGGGCATCAGCGCCTTCGTACTCGACGCGGATCAGCCAGGCGTCATCATGGCCAAGCCCGAAGACAAAATGGGGCTGCGTTCTTCGAAAACGGTCATGGTTGCTTTGGAAGACGCCTTCGTGGCGGACGACGATCTGCTGGGGGGCTACGGGGACGGATTGAGGGTGGCGTTCAACGGCCTGGATGGCGGGCGCATCGGCATCGCGGCCCAAGCCCTGGGCATCGCCCAGCGGGCCCTGGACGAGTCCATCGCCTACGCGAAAACCCGCCACACCTTCGGCAAGCCCATCGGCGAGCACCAGGCCATCGAGACCTACCTGGCGGACATGGAATGCCGGGTTCAGGCTTCGCGGCTGCTGGTCTACAAGGCCGCATCCATGAAGAACCAGGGCCGGCTCTGCACCCTGGAGGCCGCCACCGCCAAGCTCTTCACCACCGAAAACGCCGTCTGGGTCTGCGATCGCGCCGTCCAAATCTTCGGCGGCTACGGCTACAGCCGCGAGTACGTGGTCGAGCGCCTGTATCGCGATGTGCGCGTCACGACGATATATGAAGGCACCTCGGAAATCCAGCGCATGGTGGTGGCCCGGCAACTATTGAAATAGCCTTGGATGTCCCCACTCGCCTGAAGCTCGGCCAGAAGGTGGAGGTGCGGATAAGTTCCCAGAAATAAACCGACATTTTCAACAGGTGATGAAATTTTTCCTTGCCCTCGTTCCGCGTGAAAGGCATTCTGCTGATTCGCGGCTCCCCGTGGCGTTTCATCGGTCATGGGCGGCCTTACTGAACAACGGCGAAAACCCTGGGTATCCTAAACCTGACCTGGCGGCGGACCGTAGGCACCAAGAGCCCTCGCTGGCGCCCATCTTGATGATAATTGTGATTGAATTCTGATCTTGCCGTTCAAGGAGTGACGATGTCCCGATCCCTAGCCGTGCCGGCTCTTTTCATCGCTTTCGGCCTGGTGGCCCAGGACGCTCCGGGCGCCGCGCCAGCCGTTCAGCGCATCACCTTGCAGGAAGCGATCCAGGCCGCGCTCAAGAACAATCTCCAGGTCGGCATCGCTGAGCAGGTCCGGGAGGCTACCAAGGCTGGGGTTTTGATCAATGAAGGCGCCTTCGATTGGTCCCTGCAAAGCGGGCTCAGTTTCGGTCGCACCAAGAATGCAAGAACTGGGTTGCAATTCATTGGGGGTCCCCTCTCCACCTCAGATTCCGAGACCACAACACGAAACATCAACGCCACGGTGTCGAAGCCTTTTGAATGGGGGGCCAATCTCTCTATCGCCATTGGCTCCCAATCCCCGCTGTATTCCTCAACGATTGTGTCGGGTACGGCCGGAACCAATGCATTCGGCCCGCTCAACAGCAATCCCTTCCCATACTCCAGCAGCCTCTCCGCCACCTACACCCAGAGCCTGCTGCGCAACGCGGGCCGGGACGCGGCCAGTGTGAACCTCATCGTGGCGAAGAAGGGTTCCCTTCAAGCGGACTACACCTTCCAGCAAGCCATCATCGCCCTCGTGGCCGATACAGAATCCAAGTACTGGGATCTGGTGTTCGCCAAGCGCAATCTTGAAAATAAGCGGCAGTCGCTGGCCCTGGCCCAGAAGCAGTTGCACGAAAACCAGATCCGCGTGGAGGTCGGGACTTTGGCTCCCATCGAAGTGACCAGCGCCGAGGCCTCCGTCGCCCAGCGGGAACAGGACATCATCACCGCCGAAGCGCAGCTGGACAACGCGAAGGATGCCCTGGCCCGGGCGCTTTTTCCGGATGCGCCCCGCTCCGCGAGCCTGGATGCCGCGGACGCGCCCAGCATCGAGCCGTTCCGGTTCGACGAGGGCACCGCGGAGAAGACCGCTCTTGATAGACGATTGGAATTGAAAGTCGCCAAGCTGGATCTTGAATCCAAGCAGGCTCTGGAATCCGCCGCCCACAGCAAACTCAAGCCCCAACTGGATTTAAACGTGGGGTATGTGGGCGCCTCGAACACCCGGGAAAATTTCAGCGGAGTGAACAGCGATCTGACGGGCTTCAAGTATCCCGGGTACAACGTGGGGCTCACCTTCTCCATTCCCTTCGCGAACCACGCAGCCAAGGGCGGCCTTTCCCAGGCCCGGGCCAATCTCCGGCAGAGCGAACTGAGCCTGCGAGACCAGGAATTGGGCATCATCCTGCAAGTGCGCACGGCATACCGCAATCTTGAGGCGGCCACCAAGGGCGTCGCGGCCGCCGAGAAGACCCGCATCTTCCGAGAGAAGAACCTGGACGCGGAGAAGAAGAAATTCGACAACGGCATGAGCACCAACTTCTTCGTGCTGCAGCGCGCCGATGAGCTGGACACCGCCCGTTCCGCGGAACTCCAGGCCCGCATCACCTACGCGAAAAACGTCACCACACTGGAGCAGGCGCTGGGCACGCTGCTGGAAGCCCGGAAGCTGGAAGTGAAGTAATTTTCGATTGGCGATTGACGATTGGGCTAATCGTCAATCGAAAATCGAAAATCGAAAATCTCCTTGGGACGCTCGACTCCAATTCCTTCACCGATACGCCGGAATCCCATGCCTGGCACCCATCGCTGACTCCCGTCAGCGATAAGCGGGAATGCCAGTCACTTCCTGCCCGATGACCAGCATGTGCATATCGTGGGTGCCTTCATAGGTGTAGACGCTTTCCAGGTTCGCCATGTGCCGCATGACGGGATATTCATCCAGGATGCCGTTGGCGCCCAGGATCGTGCGGGCCTTGCGGCAGATTTCCAGGGCGGCGTTCACGTTGTTCATCTTGGCCATGCTGACCTGCGCGGGCGTGTAGCGCTTGGCGTCCTTGAGGCGGCCCAGCTGCAGCACCAGGAATTGTGCCTTGGTCAATTCCGTCACCATCCAGGCCAGCTTTTCCTGCTGCAGCTGGAAACTGGCGATGGGCTTGTCGAACTGGATGCGATGCTGCGCGTAGTCCAGGGCGCACTGGTAGCAGGCGTCCGCGGCGCCCAGCACCCCCCAGGCGATGCCGAAACGGGCCTGGGTCAGGCAACCCAGCGGCCCCTTCAGTCCCTTCACATTGGGCAGCAGGGATTTTTCTTCTTCCACGATGACATCCTCCAGCACCAGCTCGGAGGTGACCGAAGCACGCAGCGACCACTTGCCCTTCATTTCCGGCGCGCTGAAACCTGGTGTTCCCTTTTCCACCAGGAAGCCCCGGATGCCATCCTCGGTTTGCGCCCATACCACCGCCACATCCGCCATGGAGCCGTTGGTGATCCACATCTTGGTGCCGTTGATGCGCCACTTGCCGCCGGGCTCGCGCACGGCCTTGGTGAGCATGCCGCCGGGGTTGGAACCGAAGTCCGGCTCGGTCAGGCCGAAGCAGCCGACCTTCTCGCCCTTGGCCATCTTCGGAAGCCAGTATTGCTTTTGGGCTTCGCTGCCATAGGCATAGATCGGCCACATCACGAGGCTGCCCTGCACGGAAGCGAAGGACCGCAGGCCCGAATCGCCGCGTTCCAGCTCGTACATCAGCATTCCATAGGCCACGTTGGAAAGCCCAGCGCAGCCGTATTCCTCGGGCAGGGAGGGGCCATAGAAACCCAGCTCGCCCATCTTGGGAATGAGCTGCTTGGGGAAGGTCTGATCCTGGGCGTGCTTCTCGATGATGGGCAGCACCTCGCCATTGACGAAGTCCCGTGCCGTCTCCCGGACCATGCGCTCCTCGTCCGTGAGCAGGCCCTGGAAGCCCATGTAGTCGGTCATGTGGGTGAAGGTGGCGTAGGCGCCGGCCATGAAAACTCCTGTGCCCTGAAACCTCGGGCGGAAATAGGTGGAAGGGCGCTGCGGCAGCGCGCCCTGGGCGTGGGCAAGCCCCGCGTAACCTTCGAGTTTACAACCAAGGGTCCCGAAGCCGAAGGTGGAAAGGGCTGTGGGCTGCTGGTTGTGGGCTGTTGGCTCTGGGCTGTGGGTTGGGGCAGAAGGTAGCGAGATTTGGGACCTGGGACCTGGGACTTGGGACTTCAGCCTTCCCTCACCCTTCCGCCAGCCTTGGCGGAAAAGGCTCCTGGGCCACCGCGGGATCCGCGAGGAGCTGTTTTGCTTCAAAGGCAGGCTTTTCGTAGCAGTGGCGGCAGCGAGCCTCGTAGGCTTCGTCAGCGCCCACCAGCACCTGTCCTCCGCTGCGAAGGGTGCGCTGGCTGCGGCTGGCCACGGCCCCGCAGACTACGCAGATGGCCTGGAGCTTGGAGACGAACTCAGCCTTGGCAAGAAAGATCGGCATGATCCCGAAAGGCTCGGCCGCGAAATCCTGATCCAGGCCCGCCACGATTACACGCACGCCGCGATCCGCCAACTCTTCCGCCAGATCCACGGCACCCTCATCCAGGAACTGGGCTTCATCCAATGCCACCACCTGCACCGAGGGATCCAGCAGATCCCGGATTTCCCGGGAGTGGCGAATGGGAATGGCATCCAATTTCTGCTGGCTGTGGCTGGCCACGGCGGACACATCGTAGCGGTCATCCAGGGCAGGCTTGAAGACCTGCACTCTCTGGCGCGCGATGATGGCCCGCTTCACGCGCCGGATCAGCTCCTCGGACTTGCCGCTGAACATGGGCCCACAGATGATCTCGATGGAGCCATTGCGCTGGTGGACATACATTACTTGCCCTTGGCTGGCGGGGTACTGGTCTGTTTCGCCGTCCCGGATTTGGAATCCAGGGGTGGTGCCGCTTCCGTCTCGGCCGGCACTGTCTTCGGGTAAGGCGCAAAGAGCGGGTCGGGATAGCGCGTCAGGTCCATCACTGGATTGTCAGACTCCTGCAAGGGACGGCCCAATGATTTCGCAAGAGCTAGACCGCCATCCGCAGGGGAGGCCATGCGCAAAGCCCAATCCTGGCGGATGCGCGTGACCACGTCTGGTGTATCCCGCAGATCCGCGGGTTGAAAACTTGCGAGCCCCTCGTT
>JAJYMZ010000288.1 GCA_021786615.1 Acidobacteriota bacterium | reverse complement strand
GGAAGAGGCCATGCTGGAAAAGCCCATTCATTTTCCACCTCCGGCTTCGTCGAGCAGACGACGGATTTCGGCGAGTTCCTTCCGGCTGGCGCGCTTGGAGGCCAGGGCCGACATCACCAGCTTCAGGGCCGAGCCGCCGAAAGCCCGGTCCGCCAGATCCTTCACCAGATGGGATTGGGTGTCCGATTCCGAAAAGCGCTCCGTGTACACGTGGGTGCGCTCGCTTTCATCCCGGGTCACCAGGCCCTTGTCGGTCATGATCTGCAGCATCTTCAGCACCGTGGTGTAGCCCAGGTCCCGTTCCGCGCTCAGCACTTCGAAGATCTGCCGGACCGTGGAGGGCCCCCGCTGCCAGAGCACCGCGAGGATGGCCAGTTCGCCATCCGTGGGCTTGGCGGGCCGCCTGCTGGAATCATTCATCAAGGACATCGGGTGCTCCAAGATTGCCTACGAAACAAAGTGTACGAAGTTTATCGTATGTTTCAACGAAATATTTCGTAGAATTACATTCTTCTATTGAATTGAACCCCAACAAGGGCCACCGACCCATGAGATGCTTGCGTTGGGTCTATTTATACCTAATATATTTTAATATAAGGTATAACTCCGATGCACACAGACCTGCCGGGCGACATCCAGACCCTCTACAGCGACCTGCTCTCCCTTCTGCGGACGAAGGAGCTGGAGCGGTGCTTTGGCCAATTGTCGGGCGGGTTCGCCAAGAAGCAGGTCTCTGGAAAGACCTTCTGGTACTTCAAGACCACCGAGGGCCTGCGGGGGCAGAAGGAATTCTATGTGGGGCCGGACACAGAGCAGACCCGCCAGGTCATGGCCTCCTACGCGCAAGAACGGGAAGGGGCCGAACGTGAAGAGGCGTCCATCGCACGGATGGCGAGCATGCTGCGAAGCAGCGGCGTCATCGTGGCGGATGCGCCGTCGGCGCGCGTCCTCAAAGGCCTGGCGGCAGCGGGCGTTTTCCGGCTGGGCGGAGTCCTGGTGGGCACCCATGCCTATCTGGCGCTAGGGAATCTGCTCGGAGTGCGCTGGTCCTCTGAGCTGCGGAAGCAGGACATTGATCTGGCAGCCTTGCGCCGGCTGGAGGTGGCGGTGCCTCAGGAGGGAACGGACATCCCCAAGGCCCTGGAGGCGCTCCAGATGGGCTTCCTCCCAGTCCCTGGGTTCCACCCGTCCAACCCGGGAACAGCCTTCAAGGTGAGGGGCCAGGCTCTGCGGGTGGACCTCCTGACCCCTGCCAGGAACCGTCAAAACGCTCCAGTGCCCATCCCCCGTTTCGCGGCGGCGGCGGCCCCCCTACCATTCCTGGACTACATCCTGGAGAACGCCGTGGAGGCTGCGGTCCTGAATGCCGGCGCGACGTTGGTCCGGGTGCCGGACCCGGCGCGCTTCGCCTTGCACAAGCTCGCGGTGGCTGGCGAAAGGCCCGTGGCGGACCAGGCCAAGGCCGCCAAAGACCGGACCCAGGCCTCGGAGGTCCTCGGCGCCCTCGCGGCGAACCGTCCCGGAGACATCAGCCTCGCCCTCGAGGCGCTGAGGGCGCGGAAGGATGGCCTGCTGAGACGCGTCGCGCGCTCCGCGAAGAAAGCTGAAGGATTGCCCCAGGGGTTGCTGCGCCGGATCGAGGGTTCGCTCCCGCACTGAGCCCTTGTCCGAATCGGGCCTGGAGTCTCAGGCCGGAGTGGCAGCTGTGTGGGCAGGGAGGGCGAGTCCGGCGGCGAGGGCTACATGATGTCTCAAGCAGCCGAAAAAACCGGGACCAAAGACGGTTGAAATAACTCCCGACACAGGATTCCTTTGCCGCTCTAGACTGGGCCTTTATCATTGGCGGCGGAAACATCATGGCTATGGGAAAGATCCTGGTCGTCGAAGGCGATCAGAACGACAGGCACACGCGGCTGGTGCGAGCCGAAGGGTACGAAGCCATCCAGGTGGACAACCTGGTGAAGGCGGAACAGGCCTTTGCCCTGGACCGCCCGGATCTGGTGCTGCTGGACCGGAATCTGGGCGAGGGCGGCGCCCTGGAGTTCATCCAGCGCCTGCGGGGCATGGATGCCGAGGTTCCGATCCTGCTGCTCCTGGACCCGGAATTCATCCCGCGCGCGTCTGAGGCCGTCCGCTGCGGCGCCGAGCAATTCCTCAGCAAGCCCGTGGACCCGCCCGCCCTGGCGGTGGTGCTGGGCCGCATTTTCGAACGCGCGCAGGAACGGAAGCGGAACCTCGCCGAGGAGAACCGGAAGGTCCGCTTCGCGGTGAGCCCCTTCTTCGGCACCAGCGCCGCGGTGCAGCGGCTCGAGGAGCAGGTCACACGGGTGGTCGTGCTCGACCGCCCGGTGCTCATCCAGGGCGAGACCGGCGTGGGCAAGAGCGCGCTTGCGAGGTGGATCCACAATCACAGCCCCCGCAAGGGCAACGCCTTCGTGGAACTGAATTGCGCGGGACTGGGCAAGGAGATGCTGGAAAGCGATCTGTTCGGCCACGAGAAGGGGGCCTTCACGGGCGCGGTGGTCACCAAGCCCGGGCTTCTGGAGATCGCCCATCGCGGCACCATTTTCATGGATGAAATCGGCGACATGGATCTGGCGGTGCAGCCCAAGATCCTCAAGGCCATCGAGGAGCGGCAGTACCGGCACATGGGGGGCACCGAGGACCGCACCGTGGACGCCCGCCTGATCGCGGCTTCCCACAAGAACCTGCAGCAGCTCGTCACCGAAGGCAGTTTCCGCAGCGATTTGTACTACCGCATCGGGGGCCTGCCGATTCTCGTGCCGCCATTGAGGGAACGCCGGGAAGACATCGTGCCCCTGGCGAATTATTTCCTGTCGAGATTCGCGTCGGAATGGCGGTGCGGGGACCTGGAGCTGCCTCTGGCCACCGCCAAGACCCTCGAACGGCACGACTGGCCGGGCAACATCCGCGAACTGAAGAACGCCCTGGAAAGAGCCATCATCTATCGCCAGGGCAATGTGCTCCAACCCACGGATTTCCAGCTGGGCACGGCCGGGCCGCGCCCCGAAGCCGAAGCGGACGTTTCCCTGACCTTGGCGGAGGTAGAAGCGCACCACATCCAGCGTGTGCTGGAGGCCTGCGGCGGCCGTGTGGATGAGGCGGCCCGGAGGCTGGATATTTCCCGCAGTTCGCTCTATCAGCGCATGCAAAGGCTGGGGCCGAAGCCAAAACGTGTCTGACATGAACGGGGGGACCGCCCGATCGCTACGCTCCCTCTGCTCCCGCCTATCGGCCGCTCGCGCGTCCTCCCGCTCAAAAGCTCGCGGAGGCGGGAACCCTCGCCTCGTGCTCCCCACGCGGTGCCCGGGCAAAGCCCGGTCATCGCGCCTGATTTGTCTGTATTTTAGAAATTGGAATCCATTTTTTGGAAAACCGGTCATTCTGGGGCTCCACTATTTTCCTAATTACCCTTTAATCAATTAATTAGATTTTTATTTTATTTGGCATGGTGGCTGCATTACCTCTCAGGCCCTGAGTTTCGGCCCACTGCTCCCACGTCCCCCCGATGCCCTGAACGGGCGTTCCAACCTCATTTCCAGGAGGAGGTTAGCCATGCGTCTGCGTTCCCTCCTACCCCTCCTTTTGGCCTCCCTGCCCTTGGCCGCGGGCGCATCGGCTTCGGTTTCCACGTCCATCCGCATCGTCTCCCAGGAATGGCTCGCCACCCACGACAGCCGCCTGCTGGCTGCCCCGCGAACCGTCACGGCCACGTCCATGGGCATCGCCCAGGAAAATGGCATCACTTATCTCCGGGTGGCCCTCAAGGGAAACACCTTCAAATTCGAGATTCCCCAAGGCACCGAGGCTCCCACGGGAACGGTGCAGATCGCCTACGTCCCCGTGCAGGAACAAGGCCGCCAGCGCCTGGTGGCCATGAGCCTCAACAACCGCGACCTCAACCGGCTTCGCTGAACGTTCGCAGCTTCGGCCACACTGGAGCCATGGCCCACCCCATGGATCCCTATTTCGCGCCGCCGGAGGGCCGGCTCTTCGCCTGCTTTCCAGGAGCCGAAGAGCGGCCCGGCCAGGCGCGCATGGCGGAGCTGGTGTGGGATGCCATCGAAGAGGGCGCGGCCATCAGGAAGACTTGGCGTGATGCGGGTTCCGATGCTGAATCGAAACCCGATGCGGTGCTGCAGGCCATCGAGGCCGGCACCGGCACGGGAAAATCCCTGGGCTATTTGATCCCGGCCCTCGCCGCGGGGCCTCGCCCCGTGCTGGTGGCCACGCGCACCAAGCAGCTACAGCGGCAATTGCTCGAAGAAGATGTGCCCAGGGCCAGCGGCATCCTGGGCCGCCCGATCCAGGCTGTGGTCGCCAAGGGCCGCGGCAACTACCTTTGCAAGGCCGCCTGGGAGCAACTGGAAGCGCACCCGCCCTCGGAGCTGACCGTCGCGGACCATGGGCTCTGGATGGCCCTGGGACGCTGGGCGAAGGAGACGCACATCGGGGACCGGGAAGAGCTGGGCCGTTTCGGCGAGGGCGATTCGGAGTTATGGGACAAGCTCAACGCCCGTTCCGAGCGCTGCACGGGCAAGCAGTGTCCCCATTTCGAGGACTGCCATCTCACCACCCTGCGCCAGGAAGTCGGCGCCGCGGACATCGTCATCGTGAACCACGCGCTGCTGCTGGCGGATCGCGTGCTGCGGGAATCGGCCTTCGGCCAGGTGCTGCCGGACGCGCCGGTGCTCGTCCTGGACGAGGCCCACGACATCGAGGACCAGCTCACCGAAAGCTGCGCCGAACAGTGGTCCAACCGCGCCATGACCATGCTCTTCCGCGATCTCGGCGACGAAGCCGCCAAGGAGCCCGAAGGACCGGCTTTGGAAGCTCTGCTGCAGCCCTGGGAAGACGCCTGGCAGCTGGTGCTGTCCTGGCTTCCGCCGGGGCATGGAACCTTCGGCTTCGATGACCCGCGGCTGCCCATCAAGGAGCTCGCGGACGCGGTGGTGGCCTGGATTTCCGCGGGACAGGCCGCCTGGAAGGAAACCCGGCGGCTGGCGGCGCGTTCTCCCGAGGCCAATCCCGGCGTGCCCGCCTGGCGCAAGCTCTCCGAGCGCGTAGGCCTGGCCTTCCAGCGCATGGAGCAGATCTTCGCGCAGCCGGAGGGATGGGTCTCCACCCTGCACCGCGAGGGCCCCCACAGCTTCGTGTTCAAGGCCAATCCGGTGGATGTGCGGCCCTTCTTCCATCAACATATCCGCCGTGGTTTCGACACGGTGCTGATGACGTCCGCCACCTTGCGGGATGGCCGCGGATTCAATGGCCTCAAGCTCCGCCTGGGCTTCTCGGAGAAAGAAGGGTCCCGGGCGGAACTGGTGGAAAGCCCTTTCGATTTCGAAACCCAAGGATTACTTTTTGTGCCGCCGGACCTGCCGGAACGGCGCGCCGCACGGGATGGGGTGGGCGAACCCGCCTGGGTGGAAGCCAGCCTCTCGGCCATGGAGCGGTTGCTGCGGGCATCCAGGGGCCGGGCGCTGATCCTGTTCACCAGCCGTCGCATGCTGGCGGCCTTCAAACCCCGGCTGGAAGCGGCTTTGCCGGACATCACCTTCTTCACCCAGGGCGACGGGCTTTCGCGGAGCCTGCTGATGGAACGCTTCCAGAAAACCCCCAACGCCGCGCTGCTGGGGCTGGCGAGTTTCTGGCAGGGTGTGGACATGCCGGGGGAAGCGCTCAGTCTCGTCATCGTCACCAGTCTGCCCTTCGCGCCCCCGGATGACCCGGTGCTGCAGGCGCGCATCCGCGAGGCCGACGCCAAGTCCCAAGGCCTGGGGTTCATCGGCATCCAGGTGCCGTCCATGACGCTGAAACTGAAGCAGGGCATCGGCCGCCTCATCCGCACCCGGCAGGATCGCGGCGTGGTCTGCATCCTCGATCCGAGGCTCATGCTGCCCCACGAGGACCGTTATGGAAAGCGCTATGCGGCCCAGATCCGCGCGGCCCTGCCGCCCTTCCCCATCACCCGCGAATGGCCGGAAGTGGAGGCCTTTCTCGCTGACCTCTGAACCATGTGCCAGGCGAACCCGGATTGGGGATTGCAGCACCCCCACTGGCTTCAGGCTTCGGGCTACAGCCTTCGGGTCCGCATCGTCATTCGCACAACGCAATGCGAAGCGATTCTTTTCCTGAAGCCTGTAGCCTGAGGCCTGTAGCCAATTTCACGGTGTCCGATTGAGGAACTCCCCGAGAACGTATACTGATAGCTATGAAGACCGCATTGATGTGCCTGCTGATCCCAGCGCTCCTCACGGCCGGCGCCAAGGACTCGGCCAAACCAAGGGCCCGCCGCCGCGCTGCCGCCGCGCCGCAGGCCTACGTCTACACCTACACGGACCGGAAGGGGCACCTGATCATCAACAACCTGCCTCCGGGCGCGGTGGCAGGCCGTGGGCTCACGCTGCAGCACGTGGGCGTGGCGCACATCCAGCTGGCCATCACCAAGATCGAGATGGGCCGCGTGCTGCGCAGCCCCGAACTGCTGGCCATGGTGGATGAGATCGCCACCATGAACGGCGTGGATCCCTGGCTGGCCCGGGCCATCATCCAGGCGGAAAGCGCCTTTTACGACAAGGCCCGCAGCCGCGCGGGTGCGCTCGGTTTGATGCAGCTCATGCCCGCCACGGCGCTGCGCTTCGGCGTCACCAATCCCTTTGATCCGCGCCAGAACATCATCGGCGGCACAAAGTATCTGAAGTGGCTCATGGATTATTTCCGCGGCGACGGCGCGAGGGTCATCGCCGCTTACAATGCCGGTGAGAAAAACGTGGACCGCTACCACGGCATTCCTCCCTTCCGCGAAACCCGGGCCTACGTGCCCAAGGTCATGGATCTATGGCGGCGGCGCCTGGTGCAGGCCGATCCCAAGGCCGCGGGCGCCATGGCCTTGCTGAACAAAGGGCGGGGCGGTTTCGAGGTGGACGAGAAGATCCTCCCCACCATCGAGCAGGTGGCCTCCGTCAAGAAGAGCCCCATCTACCAGTGGACCGATCCCACGGGCCGCATCCAGATCAGCGACTCCAAGCCTCCCGAAGGTGCGCTCAGCGTGAAGGTATTCTAGGTGGGCCGTGGGCTTTGAGCTATCAGCTTTGGGCTCATAGATAGCTATTGGCTGATAGCCGATAGCACAATGCTGCCCGCGCGATCGACCGCTCCGGGTTTAAAGTGGATCCACCATGCCCGACCTGATGCTCGCCCTGGACCAGGGCACCACTGGCAGCACCGCGCTGGTGCTGGACCGGGAGCTTCGGGTGCGGGGGCGCGCGACGGTGGAATTTCCGCAGCATTTCCCTCAAAGCGGATGGGTCGAGCACGACCCGGACGAAATCTGGGCTTCGGTGCAGGAAGCCATCCGCCGTGTATTGACGAATCTGGATCCGGCCCGTATCGCGGCCATCGGCATCACCAACCAGCGGGAGACCACCTTCATCTGGGACCCGGAGACCGGCCGGAGCCTGGGCCCCGCCATCGTCTGGCAGGATCGCCGCACCTCAGATATATGCGCGGGATTGAAGATCCACGAGCCCCGTGTGCGTGCGTTGACGGGCCTGCCTCTGGATCCCTATTTTTCCGCCACCAAGCTCGCCTGGCTGAAGGCCCGGCATCCTGGCAGACGCCTGGCATTCGGGACCTCGGACAGTTTCCTGATCCACCGCTTCACCGGTGAGCACCTGACGGATGCCAGCAATGCCAGCCGTACCCAATTGTTTGATATCCACCAAGGAAAGTGGTCTGAGGAGCTCATCGCGCTGTTCGGTGTGGAGGGCATCGAGCTTCCGCGCGTGGTGCCCAGCGCAGGCCTCTGCGCCCGCATCCGCGACGCCGCGCCGCTGCCGGACGGCCTTCCCATCGCCGGCATCGCCGGAGATCAGCAGGCGGCCTTATTCGGCCAGGGTTGCCACGAAGCGGGCCAGGCCAAGATCACCTATGGCACCGGCAGCTTCGTGTTGATGAACACCGGCGGCAGGCCCGTGGAGAGCGAGCACGGGCTCCTCAGCACCGTGGCCTGGGACTTGGGCCATGGGATCACCTACGCGCTGGAGGGCGGCACCTACATCGCCGGCGCGCTGGTCCAATGGCTGCGCGACGGCCTGGGAATCATCCCGGCCGCCTCGGAAGTGGAGGCCCTGGCGGCTTCGGTTCTGGACAGCGGCGGCGTCACCCTCATCCCCGCCCTGGCAGGACTGGGGGCGCCCCACTGGAGGCCCGGCGCGCGCGGGCTCATCACCGGGATCACGCGCGGAACCACCCGGGCCCACATCGCCCGGGCGGCCCTGGAATCCATCGCCCACAGCCAATGCGACATCCTGGAGGCCATGGCGGCCGAACTGGACTTGCCGTTGAAGGAACTGCGCGTGGATGGCGGCGCATCGGCCAACAACCTGCTGATGCAGATGCAAGCGGACCTCTCGGGCGTCACGCTATTGCGCCCCAAGCTGCTGGAAGCCACCGCCCTGGGCGCCGGGCTGCTGGCGGGATTGGGCATGGGCTGGTGGAAGGACCTGGGGGACCTGCAAGCCTCGCTGCCGCCGGACCGGGTGTTCAGGCCCGAGATGCCGAAAGACCAGGCGCTGGCGGCTCGCCGCGCCTGGTCAAAGGTCAGGGAACAGGCCTGAATTTAACCCGAATCCTGCATTTGAATCGGAAGAGGCTGGCTTCAGGCTTCGGGCTTCAGGCTACGGGCTACGGGCTTCGGGCTACGGGCTTCGGGCTTCGGGGAAGCATGGCTTCGCATTGGATTGTGCTGAAGCTGATTCGAACCTGAAGCCTGAAGTCCGAAGCCTGAAGCCAACGGGACCGTGCAATCGCAAAGTACAGTCTTAAAGCGGGTGCACAAAAGCCCGCTCGGGACTCGAAGGACTTTTGTCGGGATTGCTTTCGCGGATCTCGCGGAAGATATCAATGTGCTTCAGGAAAAGATCCAGCAGATCGGGATCCAGGTGCGTGCCGCGGCGCTCGGTCATGAAGCTGAGCACCTGTTCCTCGGGCCAAGGCTCCTTGTAGCAGCGCCGCTGGCTCAGGGCATCGTAGACATCCACCAGCGCGGTGATGCGGCCCTCCAGGGGGATCTGGGTGGACTTGAGGCCCTTGGGATAGCCGCTGCCATCCCATTTCTCGTGGTGGCAGACCGCGATCTCGGCGCCCATGCGGATGAAAGGCACCGAAGAACCCTGGAGGATCTTGCCGCCGATCTCCGCGTGACCCTTCATGAGCGCCCATTCCTGCTCATCGAGCGATCCCGGCTTTTGCAGGATGCGGTCCGGCACGCCGATCTTGCCGATATCATGCATGGGCGCCGCGGCGCGGATGCAGTCCACCGCCTCCTCGTTCCAGTCCAGGAGACGGGCCATGGCGGCGGCGTAGAGGCCGATGCGCCGGATGTGGGACCCGGTTTCTGTATCCCGCTGTTCCGAGGCCGCCAGCAGCCGGAAGGAAATCTCGTCCCGGGATTCCCGGATTTCCGTGGTCTGCTCATGCACCTTCTGGGCCAGCACCCGCTCCCGGTCCCGGTAGTCCAGTTCCAGGATCCGGCGGCGCAGGGCGCTGTTCACCTGGATCAGGATTTCGCGTGCTTTGAAAGGTTTCAGGACGTAGCCGTAGGCACCCTTTTCGAGGCACTCCATCGCCAACTCCGTATCGTCGGCAGAGCTCACCATCACGATGGCCACTTCGGGAATCCGGTCCGCCAGCTCCGCCACCAGCTCCAGCCCGCTGCGGCCCGGCATGTGCAAGTCGCACAACACCAGATCCACGGCCTTGCTATTCAATTGCTCCATGGCCTGATCGAAATCCTCAGCCTGGAGACATTGGAACCCCTTGTTTTCCAGGATGCGCGAGAGGGCCAATCGCACCAGCGCCTGGTCATCAACCGTAAGAATGGTGGTCCGGGCAGGTACTACCTGGATATCCAACATAGATGCCTCGGCGCCGAATGAACTTCAGGGGGGTCACACAAAACTTTAGGGGCCGTTACGAAATAACCAGTTCTTTCCTGGGGATTTTGTTACGGCCCCTTATGCCGGACCGCAATCGAAATGATAAAACTATTTTGTGCCTACGGCTTAGCTTAGCTCCTAACTTTTGAAAGGAAATTATCGATGCCCGCCTGGGCATGCGATACAGCATCACCCAACCCGGAGAGCAGCTCCATCCTTTCTGCTCTGGACGGCAGGGTGCCCGTCTTCGCCTTCAGTTCCAGATCCCGGGCCAGGTCAAAGACGGTTTGAGCCCCCATCAGGCCCGAAGCGCCCTTCAAGGCGTGGGCCGCCTCCCCCACAGCCGCCGCATCACTGGCATCGAGGCCTTCCTGGATGGCCGCCAACCGCCTCGGTGTTTCAGCCTTGAACAAAGTGGCCATCTCGCGCAGGAGATCCGTCTTCCCGTCATCCAGATCGAGAAGCTGTTGCAGTTGTGACTCGTTCAGGAATGGAAGCTCCATGAAGGGATTCTCGCACGCATGGATCACGATAGGCTCTAAAGCATGACTCCAGCTGAGACCGCCCTTTCGCTGCTCTTCAAGAAACTCCATCCGCATCTGGAGGATGCCGCCCATGCCCTGGCGAAGGGAGCGGAGGCTGGTGCGCTGCAGCGGCTGCACCTCAAGCTGGTGCTGGCCCGGCACCAGGTGGTGGACATCCTGGAGCCACTGTCCGAATCCATCGAGGACGAGGCCCTGGCCGAGGTTCTGGAAACCCTCTCGGCCAATCTCATGCCCGTGGGCGAGAACTACCAGCAAAGCCTGATCCTCACCCAGCTCTGTCTGGAAGAAGCGCCGGAAGATTTATTGCCCTACCTGCCCGAAGGCGTGCTGGGCACATCCAGCTGGGGCCCGCGCATGGTGGCGTTTCTCAAGAAGCTAGAGGACCCCGCCTACCACGCCCCCCTTCGATGGCGAGGCGTGGATGAAAGCATCGGAGAAACGGAGGAGGAGTGAGGTGATGAGCTTTGGGCTTCATGGGATGCGGCCAAAGGCCGCGACCTTACTCATGGCGCGCCGGAGGCGCTTCCAGATCAGCTGATAGCCCATGGCTCATAGCTCATAGCTCATCCCTTCACACTTCCGCGATC
>JAJYMZ010000023.1 GCA_021786615.1 Acidobacteriota bacterium | reverse complement strand
CGCTCCACCAGTTTCTGATCGGTGCCCATGATGGCATTGACGCCGTCCCCCATGGCCACGAGGGCTGCGCCGGTGAGCGTCGCCAGATCCACGATGTGGTCGGGCTTCATTTCTGAAGCCCAGTGCAGCAGATCCGCCAGCACGAGACGTCCCTCCGCGTCGGTGTTGAGCACTTCGATAGTCTTGCCGCTGCGGCTGCGCAGCACGTCCCCGGGCTTGTAGGCATTCCCGCCGGTCATGTTCTCCACCAGGCCCATGAGTCCCGTGACCTTCACTGGGGCCTCAAGCTGGGCGCAGGCCACCAAAGTGGCGAGCACGATGGCGGCGCCGGTCATGTCGTCCTTCATGGTTTCCATGCTCCCGGCATCCTTGATGGAGAGCCCGCCGGAATCGAAGCACACGCCCTTACCCACCAGCACGATGTGTTTCTTGGCCTTCTCTTTAGGCGTGTAATCCAGTTTCACCACTCGTGGGGGGCGGGCCGAACCCTTGCCGACGCCGAGCACGCAGTTAAAATTGCCCTTCTCTAGCCCGGGGACGTCCAGCACTTCGCAGTGGATCTTGTGATGCTTGGCGAGCTTGACCGCCTCAGCGGCAAAACTTTCGGGATACATTTCCGCGGCGGGCGTGTTCGCCATGTCCCGGACGCGATGGCAGGCCTCCACGCCAGCCTCGATCTGGGTCTGGCGGCGGCGGGCTTTGCGCGTGTCGTCGCCGTTGGTGAAGATCTCGATGCTCTTGAATCGCTTCGCCTCGGCTTTATCGCCCTTGAAAGCCACCATATCGTAATCCGCCAGCAGAATGCCTTCCAGCACCGTTTCCTGCACCTCGTCGTGGCCCAGCGCAGACGTGGCGGGCGCCACCACGCCCACTGAGGCCCACTGCTTCTTGATCGCATGCCGGCCCGCGGTTCCTACGGCTTTCCGGATCTTGTTGAGAGTCAAGGCTTCCTCTTCCCCCAGTCCCACCAGCAGCATCCACCGGCTGTCCTTCACACCATTGGGATGATGCAGCGGCACCAGCTCCATGAAGTCCGCCTTGAAATCCCCTTCGTCCATGACCTGGCGCACCACCTTGCTGATGGCCAAGGGCAACCGATGGCGCTCGCGGCCGGAGAACACCGGAACGATGAGCACATCCCCGGCGAAATCTTTTCCGGGCTGGGAGCTGATATCAATCGTGGGCATGAAAGCCTCCTGGGACCTTCGAGGCTATCCTCAACCTTCCACTCCAGAAAGTGATTTTTTTAGCTATTATCCATCTTGAATGCCACGCGGGCGGTCAAGATGGAGCATGGATCTCGCCAGACGCCTGCAGCCTTCCCACCGGCAGCCCATCCCCCTGCCCCATCCGTGGCCCGCCTGCGTCCAAGGAATGCTGAGGCAGGGCGCCCCCTGGCTGCACGGGAATGGATGGGAGGGCGACCTGCTGGCCCTTCCAGGAGGCCCGCGCCTGGACAGCCGGTGGGATGGGCAGCGTTGGATCACCAGGGTGGATGCTCGCGAAGAACGGGGTCAACCTTTCGGCATCCTGGAGCAAATGACTGTTTCCGGCCACCCATGGGTCGGCGCGCTGTCCTACGAGCTGGCCTGCGGCGAGGCAGGATTGCCCCACCAGGTCCCGAATCCCGGAGCCCTGGGCATGTATTGGCAAGGCGTGAGGCAGGCCCTTCACGTGGAAGACCGGTGCGCCGAAATCTGGAGTTGGGGAGACCCGGCCACTGATGAATTCGCGGATGGCCTGGCTCGGGCCTGCACCCTGGGGCGACCCCAACTGGAGACGCTCCTGCCGCGGTGGGGTGAATCCACCCATCACGAGGCTGTTGAAGCCATCCGCGCGCGCATCCTCGACGGTGACTTCTATGTGGCGAATTTATGCGTGCCGTTTGACGGCGCCTGGTCCGGCGACTTCGCGGCCCTGGCCCTTTCCAGCTTCCGCCGTGCGGAACCGCCCTATGGCGCGCTGCTTCCGCTTCCTGGCCTCTCCCTGCTCTGCCTCAGCATGGAGCGGGTGCTGGGCAAGTCCGGGAGCACACTCATTTCCGAACCCATCAAGGGAAGCGTTCCCCGCACGGGCGATGCGGAGGCGGACGAACTCGCAGGAAACGCGATGCGTCTGGACCCGAAAGAAATTTCCGAGCACACCATGATCGTGGATCTGGTGCGCAACGACCTTGGCCGGGTGGCAGTGATCGGCTCCGTAAAGGTTCCGAAATTCATGGCGCTGCGCACCTATCCCACCGTGCAGCATCTGGTGAGCCGCGTGGAATCCCGGGCGCGGCCAGATGCTGGGCTTGCGGAAATATTTCGTTCGATGCTGCCCGGCGGCAGCGTCACCGGGGCCCCGAAACACGCGGTTTGCGCCCATATCGCCAGCGTGGAAGCTGCCCCCAGGGGATTCTATTGCGGCGCCCTGGGCTGGGTCCACCATGGCGATTTCGAGCTGGCCCTGCCCATCAGGACCGCGCAAATATTTGAAGATCATCTCGTCTACTGGGCGGGGGGCGGCATCACCCTGCGCAGCGACGCCGCCAGAGAGTGGCAGGAATTGCAGCTGAAAACCCAAGTAATGAGACAGCGTTGACTGGGCGGCGTGCGGTGGGCAGTAGGCTGTGGGCAGTGGGCAGTAGACGCAATCCCCCTGCGGGGGACCCGCTGTGGAATGAAAATCTCGATTGGCTTCGGGCTTCGGGCTTCAGGCTTCAGGCTTCAGGATCGCATCCCTCAGGGTGCCAGCCGAGGCATTCCGTTGTTTTGCCTGAAGCCCGCAGCCTGAGGCCTGTAGCCCATGGAAGCGAAGGCTTGGGGCGTGATTTTCATGGCAGGCGGTGGGCAGTGGGCCTAAACTTCTAGCCCAGAGCCCACAGCCAACGGCCCACCGCCCAATCCTCACGCCGCGGAAGCTTCCTTGATGATTTCCTCGAAGCGCTCGAAGAGGTGGGCACGGGGGCCTTTGGGGATCTTCCTCAGCCTCATGCCGGCTTGTTCAGGCGTTCGGCCGCCCTTTTTCTGGTTGCAGGTCAGGCAGCAGGCCACGAGGTTCTGCCAGGTGGTCTGGCCTCCCTGGCAGATGGGGAGCACGTGATCCACGGTGGTGGCCTTGTGGGAACACCCCTCGTACATGCAGGTGTGGTGGTCCCGCTTCATGACCCGGCGCTCCAGGCGTCCCATGAGCAGCTTGGATTCAGCACAGGCCGAAGCCTGGGGAAAGATCACCAGCGCGAAGGGGTTCCTGAACTCCACATTCCGCTCGAACGTGGCGGGCATCAGCACGAAAGCCCGGCCCCCGGCCACGGCGCGGATGGCCTTGCGGCGGGTCATTTCCTGCATGGGGACATAGTTCTGGTCCACGGCGATCACGTCGCCGGTCCATGAACGGTCCCTGTGGATTGACATCATAGTTTCCAATATGAATGAACGATTCATCCATTCTGAAACCATTTTCGCCTATTGCCCGTCTTTTTAACGAAAGATTTTAAGATATTCCCTCTGAATCTTCGTCATTCCCGTTTCCCAGGGTCTCCTGGGCCTCTGCCTCGGGCAGGGCTTCCACTTTTGTGAGCTTGCCTGAAAGCAGGCGGCTGCGGGTGCTCACGTCGCCCAGCTTGGTCTTGGCCTCGTCGAGTTTCTTGTCCAAAGCCTCCAGCGCGAGGCCGAACTTGCCGAACTCGGTCTTTACCGCGCCCAGGGTCCGCCAGACCTCGCCGCTTTGCTTGGTGATCGCCATGGTCTTGAAGCCCACCTGCAGGCTGTTGAGAAAGGCCGTCAGAGTTGTCGGGCCGACGATGGTCACCTTGCAGTCCCGCTGCAATTTTTCCAGCAGTCCCGGCCGGCGCAGGGCCTCGGCATAAAGCCCCTCGAAAGGCAGGAAGAGCAGCGCGAAATCAGTGGTGTCCGGTGGCGAGACGTACTTGTCCCGGATGTCCCGTGCCTGCCCCAGCAGCCGGTTTTCCAAGGCGCGGGCGGAGATTTCGACCATGGCCAGGTCGCCGAGTTCATAGGCCTCCATGAGCCGCTGGTAGTCCTCGATGGGGAACTTGGCGTCAATGGGCAGCCATACCGTCTTGCCTTCCTCGGGCCCAGGGAGCTTCACGGCGTATTCCACGATCTCGTTGGAGCGAGGGCGGACTTTCACGTTGGCCGCATATTGCGAAGGCGCCAGGAATTGTTCCAGCAACGCCCCTAATTGGGCTTCTCCCAACACGCCGCGGGTTTTCACATTGGTGAGCGCGCGTTTCAATCCACCCACGTCGCTGGCGAGGTTCTGCATGGCGCCCAGGCCCTTCTGCACCTGCTCCAATCGCTCGGAAACCAGCTTGAAACTTTCCCCCAGCCGCTTTTCCAGGGTGTCGTGGAGCTTCTCATCCACGGTCTGGCGCATCTGTTCCAGCTTGGCCTCGTTGCCCTTCTGGAGGGTGTCCAGTTTCTCCTGGACCCGGTCCTGGACCTGCTGAAGCTGATCGCGCTGCTCCTGTCGTCCGTCCTTCAAGGCGGTCTGGATGGTCTTGTTGAGGGCGTCGAAGCGCTCGGCCAGCTGCCGGGCCTGCTCCGCGAGCGCTGTTCCCCGGCCCTCCGCCATATCATTCGAAAGCTTCGCGACCACTTCGTTGAGTGGCTTGAGTTGCAAGGCCACATCAGACTGGATGTCCCTCCGCTGCTGATTGATCTCTTCATCCAGATGCCGCTGCAGCGATTCCACCTGAAGCCCTGCTTCGGGCTTGGCGCGCAGGGCCGCCCACACCGCAGCGAGGGCTGCGAGGAGGGCCAGGAACGAAAATAAGGTGGCGAGGTTCATGGAACCATCATGACCGCTCGGGATCGCCAGCTATTGTCCATTCCGCCAGCCGTCCATCTGCTTCCAATTCCAGGCTCAAGGTCGAAACCCAGTCCGTGGGCCAGGGGCCCTTGCTGCCGGCCCATTCCACCACCAGAAAATCGTCGCCGGCCACTTGTTCTTCCAGCCCCAAGGTCCAGGCGCCGTTCTCTCCCAGGCGATAGAGATCGAGATGGAAGACTTTCCCTTTGGGTGTGCCGTAGCGGTGCAGGACCGCGTAGGTGGGCGAGGCCACATCATCCGCGTCGCCGCCCAGGCCCGCCACGAAGCCCCGCGTCCAGGTGGTCTTGCCCGCGCCCAATTCCCCACGCAGCAGCCAGGTTCCGCCCTGGGGCGTCTGGCTTGCGAGTTCCCTGCCCAGGGCTTCGGTGGCGAGCTCGTCGCTCAGGTGGCGCGTCCTCATGCGGGCCTACCTGCGTAGAGATCCCGGAGCAGTTTGGGAAGCTCTTCCGCCAGATCCCGGGGCAGCAGAGGACCTGGGCCCAGGCGATCGGCGCACCTTCCATGAAGCCAGGTGGCGTTGATGACGGCGGCGCGGGGACTGAGGTCCTGGGCCCTAAGGCCCGCCACCATGCCCGCGAGAAAATCCCCCGTGCCGCCCGTGGCCAGGCCCCAGTGGCCACTATCGTTGATGTAGAGATAGCCGCCTTCCGCCGTGATGCTTTGGGCCCCCTTCATCACCAGCACGCCAGGTCCCTTCGCCACAGACCAGCATTGGTTCAGCCGCGCACGCGTGGTCTCGGCTTTGGGCAGCCGGAAAAGGCGGGAAAACTCGCCCGAATGAGGCGTGATGATGGTGTCCGGCCTGGCCATCCACGATGAGCCTTCCCCATCCTTCAAGGCCGAGGCGTCCAGCACCAGGGGACCTTTCCACTCAGGAACTTCCTTGACGCCGCCGGGACCCACCAGCAGCACATCGGTGCCTTCTGGAATCACGCCATCCCAGGTGCGGACCATGGCCTCTGGCACCTGGCAGGCGATCTCCGCGCGCACGTCCGCATCCGTCAGCACCGTCACCAGGCCCGCCCCCACCCGCAGCGCGCCAAGGGCCGCCAGCACCGCGGCGCCGCTCATGCCAAGGCTGCCCGCGCGGATGGCCACGTGGCCCTTGTCCCTTTTATGGGCATTCCACGGATGGGGCCCGGGTTGGATCTTGTTCACCAGCCAATGCCGCGGGACGATCCCCGCCAACCCTGGCGCGGGGTTGTAGTAGATGATGCTGAGATCCACCACCGTGATCTCGCCGCAGGCCGCCCGGGCGGGCATCAGGGCGTGGCACAGTTTCTGGTAGCCGAAGCAGGCGGTGCGGGTAGCGTAGCTCTCCATGCAGTCTGGGTCGTCAGGCCGAAGGCCCGAGGGCTGGTCCAGAGCCAGAATTTCACAGTGGCCCTTCCGGTAGTTCCACAAGTCGGCCCAGGCCTTGCCAACGCCGCTCAACGCGCGATTGGCGCTCAGGCCGAACATGCCATCCACAAACCATGCGGATTCGCGCAAGGCGGGCTCCGTCAACGGATCATCCGTGAAGCCCACCTCCCCTCCTGCCGCTAGCCATTGCTGGTGCTGGATCTCCGCGTCCCCGGTCCACGCGGGATCCGGCGACAGGGCCCACACGCGCACATCCTGCCAGCGCGCCATCAGGAGCCGCGCCACCGCCAGCGCATCGCCCCCGTTGTTCCCCGGCCCCGCCACCACGTCCACCCGGACCCCTTCAGGAATCAAGGCCACCGCGCCTTTCGCGGAGAGTTCCTGCAGTTCCAGCGACGTGACCCGCCCCGAGCCAACGGCCAGACGTTCCAGCGTGCGCATTTCTTCGGAGGTCAGGATGGGGATCATTAAGAGAGTTTATGACCTTGATCGGAAAATCCTGCATGGATCTCGCAAGATTATTAATTTTCGATTTCCGATTTCCGATTGGAGTTCAGCGGGGCAGGTGGTTCCGAATCTCCAATCGCCAATCAACAATCGGAAATCGTCAATTGAAAGGCTTATCTTGCCCAGGCGAGGCTGGCGCGCTTGGCCTCGAAATGGGCGCCCAGGCCGCGAGCCGTGGCTTCATCGCAAAGCTGGAGCGCCCCCTCGAAATCCCCCAGCTCCGACCGCGCGGCGATGCCGCGCTCGAACAGGCTCATGCCCGGCAGGGAGTTTTTCAATTCCGCGCCGAGATCGGACTCCGCCGCCGCCAGGTTCGCCAACGCCCCTTTCACGGCCTCATTGCAGCCTTCCCAGTCCCCCAGCTGGGCCCGGGTCTCCGCCAGCAGGTCGAAGAGAAAACATTTCACCGCGTTGGGCAGGGAGTGCTGGGATTCCTGGGTGCGCTCTAGGAATTTCAGCGCGGCCGAAGGCCCGATGATGACGGCCTCGCGGTAGCCGCTCCGCAGGTCGCCGAGGATGTCGGGAATGGATTTCTTGCTGGGTTCGATACGGCGGGCCATTTTTTATCCACAGATTTCACAGATTACACAGATTTTGGATTTGGATGATTCGCCCCTTCATTCACGTTTTATTTTTCTAAATTTGTGGAATCTGTGGAATCTGTGGAAAAAGAGTTCACTCGTACTCTATCGTCGCGGGCGGCTTCGACGTGATGTCAAACACCACGCGGTTGATGCCTTTCACTTCGCGCACGATGCGCTGGGCGATGCGGTCCAGCAGCTCGTGGGGCAGCCGCGCCCAGTCGGCGGTCATGAAGTCTTCGGAGGTGACAGCACGAAGGGCGCACATGAATTCGAAGGTGCGCTCGTCGCCCATGATGCCCACGGTCTGCACTGGCAGCAGCACGGCAAAGGCCTGGCTGGTCTTGGCGTACCAGCCGCTGGTTTTCAATTCCTCTAGAAAGATGGCATCGGCCTCCTGGAGAATGCGCACGCGCTCTCGCGTGATGGCGCCCGGCAGTCGCACCGCGAGGCCGGGGCCGGGGAAGGGATGGCGCTGGTTCATGTCCTCGGGCAGACCCAGCGCCAGACCGGCTTTGCGGACCTCGTCCTTGAACAGTTCCCGAAGGGGTTCCACTAGTTTCAGCTTCATGCGTTCCGGCAAGCCGCCCACGTTGTGGTGGCTCTTCACCAACACCGCGCCGCCGATGCCGCTGCTCTCGATGACGTCGGGATAGGTGGTTCCCTGCCCCAGAAAATCCGCGGCGATCTTTTTGGCTTCGCGATCGAATACATCAATGAAGGTCGAACCGATGAGCTTGCGCTTGGTTTCGGGATCCGTGACGCCCTCCAGCTTGTCCAGGAACTCATCGCTGGCGTCCACACAGACGACCCGCAAGTCGAAGGGCGCGAAGTAGGCCTGCACCTGCTTCATCTCGTTCTTGCGCATGAGGCCGTGATCCACGAAAACGCAGGTGAGCTGCTTGCCGATGGCCCGGTGCAGCAGCAGCGCCGCGACGGACGAATCCACGCCGCCGCTGAGCCCGAGCACCACGCGGCCGCTCCCCACTTGGGTCCGGATCTGCCTGACCTTCTCCTCGATGAAGTGCCCCGCGTTCCAATCCAGCGCCATGCCGCAGTGCTCCAGGAAATTCAGGAGCAGGGCGCTGCCGTTGACGCTATGGGTGACTTCGGGATGGAACTGGATGCCGTAGCGCCGCAAGGACCTGTTTTCCATGGCCGCCACTGGCACGGTTGAAGTGGACGCGGTGACGGCATAGCCCTCCGGCGCCTTCTCCACGTGGTCGCCGTGGCTCATCCACACCACCTGCTCGCCTGCCATGCCCGCGAAGAGCACGCTGTCCTGGCCCTGGCAGCGGATGGTGGCCTTGCCATATTCACGCTGGGTGGAACGGTGCAGTTCGCCGCCGAAATCCCGCGCCATGAGCTGCTGGCCATAGCAGATGCCGAGCACCGGAACGCCCAATTCGAAAATTTTTGGATCAATGCCCGGCGCGCCATCTTCCAGCACGGAATTCGGACCGCCGCTCAGGATCACGCCCCGCAGATCCCCGCCGCCGATTTCCTCCGCGGTGGCGCCCGGTGGGTACACCAGCCCGAACGCCCCCAATTCCCTTAAGCGCCGCGTGATGAGCCGCGTGTACTGGCTCCCGTAGTCAAGAATGGCGATGCGCTCGTGGTGCATTGGAACCTCAAAGACTCGAAGGGACCGCAAAGACTAAAAACAAAAAATCACCATCAAGGCACAAAGACACAAAGAAAGATTTTCTTTGTGAACCTTAGTGTCTTTGTGTCTTCGTGGTTCATTTTGTGCCTTTGTGGTTGCTTGGGGGCTTTGTGGTTATTGCCACTGCGAGAAATCCGCCACCCGCAGGAAAGCCAGCCGGAGACGATGCAGCAGCGAGAGCCTTGCGGCGCGAAGGCCTGGATCGTCGCACTTGACCATGACGGCAGTGAAGAAGGCTTCCAGGGGCTGGGCCAATTCGGCAAGGGCCACGAGGGCCGTTTCATATCTATCAGCCAATTTCATCTCGTCAACTTTATTGGTCCCCAAAGTCAATACACGAACTGGTCCTGATAGAAACCCGTCAGATATGTTCGTGATGTTCTCCAACGTATGCGCCAGTAACTTATCCTCATCCTGCTGAAGAATTGATATATCAAATGATTCTCCCGGCGCCTCATCTTTCAGGATGTTGCCGATGCGCTTGGCGCTTATGCCAAGGGATTCGAAACGGGGATCATCGGCGAAAGCCGCCAGGGCTTCGCATCGAGCTTTCAAATCCACCAGGTCGCTCCAGCCGGCGGGCAGCGCGGAACGCCGCACGGGGCCTGCGTATCCGGCCTGCTCCAATTGGTAGCCCACCCGATCACGGAAGAAGATTTCAAGCGCGGCGAAGGTGTCCACTTCGGGCTTTGTGGCCTTGGTTCCCACCACACCGAATGCGATGCGCGCCAGGTCCATCAGATCCACGGCCCAGCCCTGCTCCCAGAGGATGCGCACTACGCCCTGCCCCGCGCGGCGAAGCGCCAGGGGGTCCTTGGAACCCGAAGGGATGATGCCCACGGCGAAGCAGCCCACCACCGTGTCCAGCTTGTCGGCGAGGGAAAGCAGACAGCCCTCGGGGGTGGGAGGAATTCCATCCTCTGCACCCACGGGACGGTAGTGCTCCTTCACGGCCTGCCATACCGCATCCGGCGCGCCTTCGCGCTTGAGGTACTCGCCGCCCATGACGCCCTGCAGTTCCGGGAATTCCCCCACCATCAGGCTGCGTAGATCCGCTTTGCACAACCGCGCGGCCTCCCTGGCGTGTCCGGCCTCCACACCCACCTTGGGGGCGAGCTGTTCCGCAAGGCGCATGATGCGTTCGGTCTTCTCGAAATAGGTCCCGAGATCCCGCTGGAAGGTGAGGTTCTTCAGCTTGTCGAGGCGGGTTTCCAGCTTGGCTTTGCGGTCCTCCGCGAAGAAGAAGCGGGCGTCGTAGAGACGGGCTTTGAGCACCCATTCGTTGCCCGCTTTCACGAAGCCCGCGGGATCATCCTTGCGATTGGCCGCGGCAAGGAAGAAGGGCAGCAGCTCACCCTTCGCGTCTTCGATGCAGAAGGATTTCTGGTGTTCCTTCAAGGAAGTGACCAGCACTTCCTTGGGCAGCTCCAGGAATTCCTTGGGAAAGTCACCGCGCACGATCATCGGATATTCAACGATCTCCGCGAGCGTGTTCAGCAATTCATCGTCCATCACGACTTCGCCGCCCACAGCCTTCGCCAGGTCGTGCAATTGTGATTCCATGCGATGACGCCGTTCCTCGAAGGAAACCACGACACCCGCCTTATCCAGCGCGGTTTCGTAATCCTCAGGGCGTTCAATCACAACGGGCTTGGGATTCTGCATGTGGTGCAGACGGTGCCCCCAGGTGGTGTTGGAACTGCGGACGCCATCCACCGTGAAGTCCACGACTTCATTTCCGAAAAGGCAGAGCACATTGCGGATGGGCCGCACGAATTCGAACTCCGAATTGCCCCAGCGCATGGCCTTGGGAACGTGCAGCAATGCGATGAGTTTCGGAAGGGCCTCCGCGAGCAATTCGATGGTGGGACGACCCTTCTTGGTGATCGTCACTACCGCGCAAGGTTCCTTCTTGCCGGCAGGCTGCTCGAAGCGCACTGATGAGAAATCCACGCCCCATTTTTCGGCGAACTTGAGACCTGTCTGAGAGGGCTTACCATCGACATCCACACACAATTTTTGGGGCGGGCCGACTTGGAGTTCGGATTGATCAGGCTGCTTCTCTTGAAGTTCAAAGAATTCCCAAGATAGCTTTCGTGGTGAGCGGTGAAAGAAAACACCTTCCCAATTCAAATGGGTATCTTCGGTCCACTCCTCTA
>JAJYMZ010000013.1 GCA_021786615.1 Acidobacteriota bacterium | reverse complement strand
CCCCGCGCAGGCGGACCATTCCGAACACCAACCTTGATTCTTCTCGAAAGGAGTTTTTATGAACGTCCTCCTAATGCTCGGAATGATGGCGCTGGCGATGATTTTCTTCCACGGCCGCGGACATCAGCAGCCTTCCCCTGAGCCCAATCATCGTCCGGCAAGACCTGCTGTGGCGTCGCAACCCTCACCCGAAACGCTTACAGCCCCTCGCAATTTGGGCGGACCGCCTAGCACCGAACCCAAGACTCACACCGCGAATGCTTCTGTGACGAATTCTCCAGCACCCACCACACCTTCTCATGAGCCAGAAACCGAATAGGCATTCCTAGAGAGGAGGCACCATGCGCGTGTTCGATGCGATTCCATCCAAGGCCAAGCGCCGCTGGTTCATCGCCGCGTGCCTGGTGCCTTTCCTGCTGCTGGGCGTCTGGTCCATTTTCCTGATTCGCAGCGCGCGGGCCGCCCATCACGAACTGGATCACTGCACCATCTGGACCCTCGAAGTTGGGCGCCACCTGGAAGTCTTCGAGGCTCTCCACCAGAAGGCCTCCCAGTTGTTGGACGCCCCCAGCATCGCCCAGGGAATCGCCTCAGTGGATGAGGCCTCTGACGCTTTGCGAAGATCCCGCGAAGAACTGGCGCGGCGGACCTCGGGGGAATGGGATGCGGCCCTCGTTGCTGTTGACAAGGCCCTGGTGGCATACGCCGCTCAAGTGGAGCTGTTGGAAACCTCTGCTCTGGCCTGGGAGAAAACTCAGCCAGGTCCTGAAAGGACAGGGGCCCTGGCCGCAGCCCGGTCGGCATTGGCGCATCTGGATCATCGGCGCCAGGAAGCCATGGGGGCTTTTCAGACCCTCGAGCGTTCCCATCGCGTGCGCCTGGACGACTCCCTCCAGGCCAGCCAGCGGAACAATGACCAGCTCTCCTTTTTCGCGGCGGGTTCCCTCCTCATCGCCTTAGCATTCTGGGCGGCCGGCTGCGCGGCCCTCTGGCTCAAACTCAAGGGCGATTCCGCGGCCAGCTTCGTCCACTCACTAGTGGACACACTGCCGGACGGCCTCCTGGCCTGGGGAAGCGATGGCCTCGCGTTGAAGGTGAATCACGGGCTCAGCCGGATCACGGGACACTCGAGCCCGGCCTTCGGCGCTGGAACGCCGGTGGATCTTCTCCTCCCTCCTGAAGTTCGAAAACGCCTTGAAGAGGCTGAAACGGGAGAACGCATCGCCTTCAATCTCACCCAGGCCAGCGGCCGGTTCCTGGCCGTGGAAGCCGTCGCGGGGGCCACGCGATCTTCCGTGGGTCCGGTGCACCTCGCGGTGCTCCGGGACGTGTCCCGCTCCACAGAGGCCGAGAGGCGGTTGCTTGAAACACAGCGCATGGCCGAACTGGGCCGGAACATGGCCGCCATCTGCCGGGACCTGAAACGCCTCATCAACCCCATTCTGCAGTCCATCAAGATGCTCCGCCTCAAGCGCGACGGCGAGGAAAGCCTTCCGGGATGGCCCACCTGGGAGCAACTGGACGCGAACGCCAAGGGCGCTTCGGACCTGTTGCGCCAGGTCGCTCAGTTCGCGAATCAGGATCAAGTTCCCGACCAGGTTTCCACCTTCGACCTGAATGCCTGCGTCCAGGAAGGAGTTGAATCCGTTCAGGCAGGTGGCGTTCCTCTCGCCGCCATAGCCTGGGAATTGACCACCACGCCCGCCATGGTGGAGGGTCCCCGGGAGAAGTTCAGAACGGGTCTCGATTTCTTGATTCAGCGGGCCCTGGATGCGACAGGCGGCGGCCCCACAGTGCGGATCCGCACCTGGTCAGAGGAAGATTTCCATTGCATCGAGATCGCCGATTCCGGCGATGCCATTCCAGCTTCGCAGATCTCGCGGGTGTTTGAGCCGGTCTATCTCACCTCCATGGAAACGCCAGAGAGCGGCTTCGGTCTCTTCAATGTGGCGGCCACGGTTCAGGAAATGGGCGGGGCGATCCAGGCCCAGCGCATGGATGACGGGTGGACGAGGTTCCTGATCCAGATCCCCAAAGGAAGGTGAGCCTGCTGCGGGCATCGGCCGTTGGGTCGCCTTTTTTCATAATCTCACACACGCGCGTCGCGCTCACAGGAAGGAGCTGAACCATGAACAGGGACATTCTGATCGGCATCGTGATGGGTCTTCTGGGGGGATTCATCATCGGGTATTTCATCGGCGGCAGCCGCTCCGCCAGCCAGGCGCCACCGCCCATCGCCGCGGCGATTCCCATGCCTCTGCCCAGCGCGGCTCCTGCTGGTGTTCCCGCGTCCCCCAGCCTCCCGCCCAACACGACGGAAGTCCAGGCGCGCCTGTTCAGCAACCTGCAGATCGTGGCCAGGGAACCCAAAAATCTTGATGCATGGAAGCAGCTGGGCAACGACTATTTCGACACCCACCAGCCCCAGAAGGCGGTGGACGCCTATGCCAAGGCCCTGGAACTGGAGCCGAAGAATGCCGATGTGCTCACGGATCAGGGAATCATGTACCGCCAGCTGATGGCCTACGACAAAGCCATCGCCAATTTTGAAAAGGCCTCCAAAATTGACCCGAAGCACATGCAGAGCCTTTTCAATCTGGGGATCGTCTACTCCCAGGATCTGAAGCAATACGACAAGGCGATCAAGGCCTGGAACCGCGTCATCGAAATCGCCCCCACGAGCCAGCAGGCGGCCCAGGCCCGCGCGGGCATCGCCGAACTCAGCACGCACCTCAAGATCAAATAGACTCCTGCTTCCTTCAGCCTAAAAGGAGCTTTGATGGTGAATGAACCCGAAGATACCGGCCTGAAGCCAAAGCTGGCCCCAGTCTCCCGATCTCGTTTCCGATTGCTCCGGCACTACGCGGAGGCATGTCTCATCGTGTTCCTGGCGCTGGGGGGCCTCGGTCTCCTCGCGGCTGGCTGGATCGCCGCTCACGGCGTGAGCGCCCGCGACGCGCCGACGGTCCTTGAAGGGATCGTCGCGCGGATCACGAGGCATCTGGCCGTGCCTGCCAAAGAACGCCGGCGGACCAACCCCATCCCGCCCAGCACCGAAGCCCTGGCCGAAGGCATGGCCCACTGGGCGGACCACTGCGCGAGCTGCCATGGCAACGACGGCCGCGGCGACACGGAGATGGGCCGGAACATGTACCCGAAGGCGCCGGACATGCTCCTTCAGAAGACCCAAGGGCTCAGCGATGGCGAGTTGTACACCATCATCAAGAACGGCGTCCGCCTCACGGGCATGCCTGCCTGGGGAAGCCCAGGCCCCGACGAGGATTCCCAAACCTGGAAACTTGTGCTCTTCATCCGGCACTTAAAAAGCATGACGCCGGAGCAGCTCGAGCAGATGAAAGCCATGAACCCAGTCTCCCCGATGGCGAAGGAGGCAGCGCGCGAAGCTGATGCTTTCCTGAGCGGGAGCGATGCCCCCGAGCCGTCCACACCCACCCACACCATGCCCCAACCTGGGGCTTCCCGAAAGGAAAAGCCGTGAAACGCACCTCATCATTGCTCCTGACTTCAGCCCTGCTGCTGGTGCCCGG
The DNA here is from genome assembly GCA_021786615.1 of Acidobacteriota bacterium. Taxonomy (GTDB): domain Bacteria; phylum Acidobacteriota; class Holophagae; order Holophagales; family Holophagaceae; genus JANXPB01. Next base: position 7,566 of record JAJYMZ010000013.1, on the reverse strand, counting down.
CATCGCCTCGGCCCATACCCACAAGGAAGTCATGGGCACGGTCAAATCCATTGATTCCGCGCGGATCGAATTGACGCTGAAAGGCGGCAAAGTGCTTTCCATCCCTCTCGCGAAAAGCACCATGTTCATGCGCGGGAAGGATATGGTCGGCGCCGACCAGGTGAAACCTGGGATTCGCGCCGTGGTGACCCTCGCCGAGGACGATAAGACCGCGGAGAACGTCAAAATCGGCCCGGTGCCCAAAAAGAAGTAGTCTTCGGCATCCTCCATGTGCGGTTGGAGCATGACATCCTCGTGGGCGGCCACGGCCGAGACCTGAGCGAAGCGTTCAAGTGGGCGCAAGCTATGTTCAGGCAAGCTTCGCCAAGCGATGTAGAACCTCCCGGTCCACGCCAAAACGGCACAGTGCATCACAGTGCGTCTCCAAATCAGTGAAGAGAATGAAATTGGGTTTGTTGGGAAGTCGGCTAAAGGCTGGACGGGCCAGCTGAGCCCTGACTTCGCCTTCTCTTGAGTCCGGCGCCACCAGGTAGAGGTGGGGCGATGGATTCGGCATCGAGAGGCTGAGGTCTTGAAGCCGGAGGATGCCCGAATAGATCGAAGTGCTCTTCTCCACCTCGAAGGCGCAAACAATTTCGGAATCCTTAAGCCAGAGAACATCAATCAACTCGATGGTGCTCCGGATTTCTGATTTCATTCCTTCCACTGGAAGCACAGCCAGAGACTGCTCTCCCAGCGTTCCACCGTAGCAATCGGGTGAACGGCGGTCATTTCGAGCAACCCAGACTTGATAGCCCAGGGCGCGGCCAATTTTTAGCAGGTGGGCTTGCATGCGCGCATGGAGAGAAGCTTCTTGAGCCTCGCTTAGCACTTCCTTGTGGCGCTTCTGAATCGCATTCTGAAAACTCGCCTGGTCGAAAGCTACAGCCGCTTCTGCATTCACTTCAATAGCGAGCTTGCCGATGCCCAGGTCAAAGAGAAGGCCTGATATGGCCCCAAGATCTTTGGAAAGAGAGCCGATGTGCGTCGCGTTCAACTCGGAGATGCCGCGGCGCATGACAAGATAGTCCTCCCACGATCCCAACTTTACGCGGGAGCCCATGAGAGCGTTGAATCCCCTGACCATGGCGGTATTGAATGGCGGGATCAGCGTGGGGTGAAGGAAGTAGAGGATATTGGCGACAGCCGGACCCAGGCCTTTGATGCGCAAAGCGTCCAGCCGATGAATGGCATCGAGCAGTTGGTCCTCACGGGTCGCTCGCAACGCGTTTTCCAAGAACCTGGCGAAGGCCATCTGGTTTTCGCGGTGCTCATAGATATCCGGAATCCTCAGCTTCGGCTTCCAGTAGAACGCATGGGCGGCTCCCTGAAAGACCTGCTTCTGCTCTGTGATGGCCGCCATCACGACTTCCAAGCTTGAACCTTTGAAGTCACCTGGGAACACTCCTGCGAAGATGTCCTGAACTACCTGCTCTACGCCCCTCCGGATCGTGCGAAAGGCTTTCAGGCGATCATCTCCAAGAAACCATGTCTGATAGACGGACTCTGGATCCTGGCGGTATAGCGTGATCAGCTCGGGAATGGAAACGGACATTTCAAGATGCTCCAGAAGGTACGGAATAGACGGCACGCTTTGAGGCTTCCAACTCTCCCAGAACCCATGCCAGCAGCGCTTCCGCGCCGATGACCTTCTGCTCGGCGATCCACAAGGGCATTTGAAGGACGGCCAGGTGGCCGCCCCCGAGCTTCACCGCGTCCTTCTCGGTGCAGATCAGGGCGGTCGCCCCTTCCTTCGCGGCCTCGGTTTGCAGCAGCCACAATTCCCGGGGGCTGATGGCGTGGTGATCCCGGAAGGTCTTCGTGCCTGACCAGGAGAGGCCCGCCACCAATAGGTCCGCGAAGAAGGCCTCGGGATGGCCAAGGCCGCAGAAGGCGAAAAATGGCCGCAGGTCCTTGGCCGGCAATTCCAGACGCTCAGGGCAGCCCGTGGGGTTGAAGGCGCGCAAAGCGCCGATGGCGAAGTCCACGTAGAACACTGGGCCGCCGCTGCCGTACCGTTTCCACCAGCCTTCGATCTCATCCTTGGAGGCGAAGCCCCCGCGGGTCACCACCAGCGCATGGGCGCGGCTTGCAGACTCCTGAGGCTCACGCAAATCACCCCTCGGAAGCATTTTCCCATTGCCCCACCGCCGCACGCCGTCCAGCACCAGCAGGTCCAAGTCGCGATGCAAAGCCCGGTGCTGAAATCCGTCATCCAGCAGCAATACTTTGGCCGATGGATTGACCGCCAGCGCTCTCAAAGCGCCAGCAATACGTTTGCGGGCCACCACCACGCGCCCACTGCCCAGGCGCCGGGCCATGAGCAGGGGCTCGTCACCCACTTCGCCGGTCTTCGATTCCGGGCCCACATCCATCACGTTCGTGGCCCGTTTGCCGCCGTAGCCGCGCGAGATCACCGCGTTCGCCCAGCCCGCGGCCTGGAGGGATTCCGCCAGCCAAAGGGTCAGCGGTGTTTTTCCCGTGCCGCCGGTGCTCAGGTTGCCGATGGAAATGACGCGCGCGCCCACCCGCGACGCCCGTTCCGGGTGCGCGTCGAAGGCGCGGTTCCGCAAACGCACCACCGCGCCGTAGAGCGGCGAAAGCGGCGCGGCAAGCCATCGGAGGAGGGACATGGGGAAGTCAGGCTGGCAACAGCATAGGTTGGTGCTGTAGCTCATTCAGCAACCCAGAGGCGACCACCAGAGACTCAGGAAGAGGCAATCGTTCGAGGGCTCTTGGTTCTACTTTGATTGCGCCTGACCCATAGGATTTCCCGACCAAACGAAGATTTTCGATGGTTTCTGGAGCATTGAGGACCTCGAACAAAAGTTCGACGGAACGAGTTTCGCGTGTCTTTGGAAAGACGCAAAGGAATCCAGTCAATGGCAGAACTCCAGCCTCATTCCTGATGAAACGGGCGTTCCTGCGGCCAAGATAAGCAAAAAGAATGGGTGGTGTCGTTCTCTGCTCCATTCGGTACCACGGCTTCCGTTGCAAGATCAGGGCTTTTTCAGGAAGCCCTTGAGATTCACCTTGGGCCAAATAAGCGCAAACCGAATCTGGAAACCTGTCGAGCGCGCGGCCATCGAGACTGAGAAGGTAAGTGGGCCGCCCCTTTGCATCCAGCTTATTCAAGTCATCCATGGTGAATCTATCGGATTGAATGTCCCGAGTGCGACCCACGGCGCGGCGGAAATACATGGAAGGCAGTCCGTGTTCTTCCATCGCCTTTCGGTCCAGGAAGAAAAAATCATTGGCGCCCGTTGCTATCCCCCGCATGACTGTCGCAAAGTGGCCCAGCGTCCATTTTTCATGATTCTTAGACATCCCAAGGCGGGAAAGCCCATGAAGGATCGCTTGGTCAAGGCGTGTCCATCCAGTGATCAATTCAGCGGCAGAAAAATCACCCCCCGGTGAATTGATCCAAGCGGATAGTGTGTCACTTGATTTTGAAGCACTGATGGCCCATGGCACCTGATGTTGTGGCGTGGCCTTCTCCACGAATACAACCACAGCGTTGGTGTCCACATCCGGGAAAGGGGTCGCATCCGGTGTGAAGCGCAGGACTCCATCAATCCGGAAATTCCGCGCAACCCATGCCCAAAGAGGTGGTGCGAAAACGCCTTCAAATGTATCCGCTGGAAGCACAAAGGCGAGTCTGCCTCCAGGCGCGAGGCGACCAAGGCACGTGATGAGGAAATAGACATGCAGCCCCGCACGGCCATCGATGGCGTGGCCCAGGTAATGTTGAGCGATCTGCCTCAAGCGTGACTTTGCCTCCAGACTGATGCGATGGTGCCGAACGTAAGGCGGGTTCGCCACCACTGCCATCAATGGTTCCGCAGTTTCCGATGCCAGGAAATCTTCAATGGCAACGTCCTTCAAATCCTCGGAACTCAGGCCATGATCCAGACCTTCCGCCAAAGCAGAGGCTTCAATTTCATACCCAGAAAGGTGGATGTGACGATGCCCCTCATCTTTGGCAGCCACGAAAAAAGCACCCGCACCGACGGCTGGATCAAACAGGGTCTGGCTCCCGTTTTCCAGCGCATAGCGCACCATCACACGAGCCAGCCAGGAGGGAGTCCAGAATTGACCCTTGGAACGGAGCATCTCCCTTTCAGGGCTGGAACTGGGGGGTAGGGTCTGGTGGGTCATCGGGATCTCGGAAGCAGCGATTCCAACCCAGCGGCGTCCAAACGCTCAAAGTAAAGTTCGAATTCCCTCACACTGTTTGAAGGAGCGGTACCACTGGGGCCATATGGCAAGGCAAAGTGGCTCCCTGTTTTGTCTGTGGCCTGGCGAAGCCTGTGTTCGCTCCAAACGCCTTGGGACCAACGCATCAGGAAATCACTTCCCCGGAGACGCCTGGGGTTCAACCAAAAGTCAGACCAGGGCGCCGCTCCGAATCCATGCAGCAGAAGTTCAATTTCTTCAGCGGCGACGGCGAGGACCCGCTCAAAACTGTCGTTGTGTCCAAGTGTTTTGTTCATTCATCAACTATGCCGCAATCCTTCCCTTCTGAACCCAGTCTTTGCTCTGCGCTTCTAACGGCTGCGCCTACAATCATTCCATGTCCGAAGGCATCTTCCTCCCGAAGCTTGAACGCGGCACGCTGCTGCCGCCCTCGGAGCGCGTGGCGCGGCTGAAGGACGCACTCCCCCAGATCCTGGCGGCGGTGGCCGGTGAGCGCGATGAAATCGCCCTGGAAGCCACGCTGGCCTGTCTGCTCTGGGAGACCCTGGCCCAGGCGAATTGGTGTGGATTCTACCGGCGCGTGGCGGAGGATGAGCTGGCGGTGGGGCCCTACCAGGGCGGCATGGGCTGCCTGCGGATTTCTTTTGATCGCGGGGTTTGCGGAGCCTGCGCCCGGACTCAGACCCTGCAACTCGTGCCGGACGTCCATGCTTTTCCCGGCCATATCTCGTGTGATGATGCCACCCGCTCCGAGTTGGTGCTGCCGGTCTTTGACCGCGCGGGCTGGCTCATCGCGGTGCTGGATTTGGATTGCGCCTCCCTTGACGGATTTTGCCGGGAGGAAGCCGAATTGCTCCAGGCCTTGCTTTACAAGGTCTTTGAAGGGTCAGGTGGTGGCACTGGAAGCTGAGGAATGAAAGGTTTTCAAACCCTCTTTTCCATTCCGGGCCGGGGCAGGCTAACCTAGGTCATTCACTTGGACCCCCGATGGCCGATTCCAGCTTCATTGACCAGAGCAAGCTTCGCTTTCGCGAAGGCGAAGTGGTCTACACCAAGGGGGATCTGGCCCAGCAGATGTACGTGATCCTTAACGGGAAAGTCCGCCTCTATACGGGGGACAAACCCATGGGGGATTGGAGCGAGGAATTGTCCAAGGGCGAATTCTTCGGCGAAGGCAGCCTGCTGGAAGCCATCTCCCGCGCCCACACCGCCGTGGCCCTGGAAGACACAGAGCTCATCGCCATCACCCGGGGGACTTTCCTCCGCATGATCCGGCAGAACCCTGAAGTCTCCGTGAAGATGATGCAGCGGCTGGCCCAGCGGAACCGCGAACTGGCCATCCACGTGGAAAGTCCGGCCGATGATCCAAGCAAGAGCCAACAAGTTGTCGTGCCTCCCACATCCAGCGCCAGCCTTGTTTCCGTCATCACTGGCAAGCGCTACCCCGTCAACAGCCACGGCGCCCTGGTGGGCAGGTTCGATCCCGCCACGGGCCTTCACCCTGATATTGATTTGACGGATGAGGACCCGAACCTGAGCATCAGCCGGCGCCACGCGCGGATCCTGTGCGAACACGGCCGTTTCTTCATCGTGGAAGAGCCCGGCGTGACCAATGGCACCTACGTGAAGGGCGACCGCCTGCAAGCCGGAGATGCCCGGGAGACCATGCCCGGCGACCGCGTGGGATTCGGCATGGTGGTGATGTTCTTCGAGAAACAGTGAAGAAATTTTCGATTGTCGATTGGGTGGATCTGATGATGAGCGTGGAAGCCTGGCGCGATGACCACGGTGTCACCTGGGAGCTGGTGCAACTGGGATTGGACGAAATCGGCGGCGCCTGTGTCATCCGTGAATGTTTTTCGTCCCTGGACAGGGCGGATGGGGATGTGCGGGAAGGCGCCGGAATCATCGCTCGGTTCGGAGACCCGGAGGATGCGCGGGCCTTTTTGCAAGCTGAAGGATTCGAGGCCCTTTGAGAATTTTCGATTGCCGATTGACGATTTGGGAACACTAATCGCCAAGTGGGCTTCAATCGAAAATCGAAAATCGAAAATATTTCCAGGACCATCCCACCCCTACAATTCACCCCGCTTGCCACGATCCCTGGCATCATGGGTTCAGGAAATCCCCCATCCATGCTCACCCTTGAAGAAGCCGTCCCAGCCACGGACTATTTGCGCTCCCAGACCGAAGTGCAGCATACGCACTTGGGCGGTCTGCTCACCTTGGCCGTGGGAGCGGTCTGTTCCTATGCCTTCCCGAGCAAGGCCAGCGTTCCCTGGTTCCTGTTCCTGCTCCTGCTGCTGGTGCTGGGCCCCCTGGTGCTGCCTGGGCTGATGCCCAAGGGCAACCTGCTCACCTATCGCATCGCCATCCTGGCCTACCCCATCGAGGGCCTGCTGCTGGGCTTCATCGCGTACATGGAAATCTGGAAGGTGATGCCGCTGGATGTCCCTGGCCTGCCCACCCTCAACGCCCTATTTCCCTGGCTGGCGGTGCTGTTTCCGGTGTTCTATTACATGTACCATTTCCCCAGTTGGCGGTTGCGCATCCAGCATCAGAACCTCCATGCGGAGCAGTTGGCCGGGCCCGCCCCGGCGGATCATGTGGCGCAGATCGAAGAGCTGCTAGCCCCCGCGCTCAGCCATTCGCCGACCTATGAAGAGCCCTGGGCGGAGTTCACCACCGTGCCCGCGACATTGAAAAACTGGAAGCTGTATCTGCAGCTGGATGCCGAGTATCACGGCGTCTGGCGCGTGGCATTCAATGGCCCCTGGGCGCTGGTGTCATTCGTGGATGGCACCCGAGTGGAGGTCGTGAAGCGCGGGGACCTGAAGATCGTGGCGGATGATCCCCAACCGGGCCGCCGCAGGAGCCTCTGCCTGCTGCGCTGGAACAAGAACCTCTTCGAAGGCCGCATCACCCACGACAATTTCCTGAAGATCCACGCCTGGAACAACGCCAACAAAGGCGATGCACCTGAGCGCAGGCCCCCATCAAGGCCCGAGGATGAGGGCGCTCCAAAGGATCCCATGCAACCTCTCGAGGTCCTGCCCACGGGCGACGACGAGGATTGACCTTATACCCAGTTGCATTCCAAAAGTTAGATTCACCGCCAAGACGCCAAGACCGCCAAGAAAAAAAACTAGATCCACCAGCCCTTACTGGAACCCGAAATCGCTTTGCGGGGCGCAAAGCGCCAGCGGGCTGGAAGCCCGCAAATTCAGGCGGTCCGGGGTGGATCACACGCAGCGCGAGTCCACCGCCGGACCGCCTGAATTCATCCCCAAAGCTGGCACATCCCGGGCTCTCTTCTCGGCATCGGCTCCG
>JAJYMZ010000190.1 GCA_021786615.1 Acidobacteriota bacterium | reverse complement strand
CCCATGGCTCCGCGCAGCTGGGATTTCAAGTTGTCGGCGCTTTCATCCTTCGGGGTCTCTTCCAACTTCTTTAGCGCCGCTTCCGCATCGGCCAAACGTTTTTTGAGCACTTCAGCTTCCGCCTGCCTGCGCTCTAGATCTTCCAGGTTCTGCGTCACGGAATCATGGCTGTGGCGCAATTGGCCGAGCTCTGTTTGCAGGAGATGCAACTCGGCATCCTTGGCTTCCACAGCCGCTTCGAGGCCGCTCACCTGCGCTTCGAGCGCGGCTAGCTTGCCGGCGCTCGCCGCAAGGTCCGCATTCTCCTGTACCGAGGGAGCCGCCATCATCTGAGCCTGGATTACCGACATTGGGATGGCGATGGTCTGGCTGGCGGGAGGTTCGGGGGCGGCGGGACTTTCAATCACAGAAGCGATATCGGATTTCAAACCGTCGAGCCAATCCTCCCCGAGATCTGAATCCGCCAGGTCTCCCAGCGGATTGTCCGGATCCACACTCCGCATGGGGACGAAAGGGTTGAGGGAAGCCACTAAAGCGCTGGGCGCGATGGGTTTGTGCAAATAGAGATCCGCCCGTCCCTTCAAGCTCTGGTGACGGCGATATTCCTCTTCGGTGGCCTTGGCGCTGATGAGCGCGACTTTCAAGTCCGCCAAGGCTGCGTTCTTGCGGATGGCGGTGCAGAGCGCGTAACCCTTGTTGTCGGCTACCTCCACGCAGATCAGAACCGCCGCGTAAGCTCCGCTTTCCAGCTTGGGAATCACGCCCTCAGGGCCAGAGGCTACCTCGGTTTCGAAGGCTGCTTCCAGACTGACCTGTTGCTCCTTCAAGAAGGCGCGGTCGCTGTCCACGATCAGAAGGCGCTGACCCATGGTGGGATCCTCAGGTGGTGAGCCTCCAACTGTAACCGAAGCGGGGAAAGCTGTTGTAACGAAATAAGCTTTCCGTGGCAATCATCCTGGTTTCCCTTACATTTGAACCCGGAATTTGCGAATTCATAACCCCGACAGGCTTCAGGCTTCAGACTTCGGGTTCACACCCGCATCAGGACAATCCGATGCGAAGCGATTCTTTTCCTGAAGTCTGAAGCCTGTTGCCCGGGGAAGTAGCCAAGTTCACCCTGCCGAATGGCAGGATCCGTGTTGAAACTGCCTCAGCGCGGCAGGATGGCGACGGTTCCCTTTCCAGGGCCCGAGGGGCCCTGGATCAGCAGGAGCATGGCTTTGCCATTGGCTTTGGCGGCCTCGGCGCTAAATTCATGGACGTTGGCGACGCTCTTTGTTCCCACAGCATTGATGACGATGCCCGCCACGAGCCCTTTCTCGGCCGCGTCCGAACGCGCGGCCACGAAGGTCACCACCACGCCCTTGCGATCATCCGCGATGTTATAGGCCTGGCGATTGGCTGCCGTGAGGTTCTCCACCGTGAAGCCATAGATTTTTTCGGTATTGAAACTCTTTCCGTCTTTCGGCTCCCCTTGAGCGGGTCCACCTTTCTGTTCGTCCTGCTCGTTTTCGGAACCCAAGCTCTTTCGATCGCCCAGGGTTACCGTGACCTCCCTCGATTTCCGGTCCCGAACGATGGACAGCTTCACCACATCTCCAGCGCGATGGCCAGCAATGGTTTCCACCAGTTCCACTGGCCTGGCGATAGGCTTGCCATCCACCGCCGTGATGACATCCAGGCGTTGCACACCGGCCTTTTCTGCGGCCTGCCCCTTGGTTACATCACTCACCACCACCCCACTCTTGACGCCCAGGGCTTCCTGGAATCCTTTTTCCAGATCGGCTGGCTGAAGCCCAAGGAAGCCCCTGCTTACCGCCCGACCCGCGCGCAGATCCTTGAGGGCCCGCTGGATCATGGTGGAGGGCACCGCGAAGCCGATGTTCTGCCCGTCGGCCCGGATCATGGTGTTGATGCCGATGATTTCGCCGCGCAGGTTCAAGAGGGGTCCGCCCGAGTTGCCGCGGTTGATGGCGGCGTCGGTTTGCAGGAAGGAGCTGATCCCAGTGGTCACAGTGCGCCCCTTGGCGCTGATGATGCCGGCAGTGACGGTGTGGTCCAGGCCAAGGGGATTGCCAATGGCGACAACCCATTCCCCGATCCGCATGGCATCTGAATCGCCAAGTTTTGCAAAGGGAAGATGGTTGGCGTCGATCTTCACTAGGGCGATATCCAGTTCCTTGTCACGGCCCAGCACCTTGGCCTTGTAGGACTTCCCGTCCGAGGTTTTCACTTCCAGCGTATTGTCCAACGCGCCACGGTAGCCCTCGATCACGTGATTGTTGGTGAGAATCTCGCCATCTGCCGAAATGAGGACACCGCTGCCGCCACTTTCCGCGCGGCGTTCGTCATCCTGCTGGCCATGCGGGCTAGGAAGCCCAGGCCGAGGCTGTCCATGTCCCGGTCCGAAGAAGAAATTGAAAAAGTCATCCCCTCCCCCAAAGGGATCCACCATGCGCGGGGTCTTCACGAAGCTCGTGCTCGTGATAGCCACCACAGTGGGATTCAGCTTGTCAGCCACTTCCGCCACCGGGGGCAGGCGATCCAGACCGGCTGGATTCACCGTCACCGGTTTTTCTTCCTGGGCACTCGCGATCCAGTGATGGCTGAGACCCATGCCCACGCCCATGCAAGTGGCCGCGAAGGCCGAAAGCAGCAGGACTTGTTTGACCTGGCGATTCATGCAAAAACCCCCTCGTTCAAGGCCCACTTAGGGCACTCAATGTAGGTGATGACACCCTGCTGAAAGTTTCGGCCATCGGCTACCCGGGACCAATCCTGGCATTTTCCCAGTTGTCGGGCTAATCTTATAGGTCCACGGCGGCTGTAGCTCAGTTGGTTAGAGTGCTGGATTGTGATTCCAGATGTCGTGGGTTCGAGTCCCATCAGCCGCCCCAGATCAGCGCCTCGGCTTGCCGAGGCGCATTTGTATGGGTGGATGATGGGTGCATCGGCGCCGATCGCAGGGTCCACTGGACCCTGCTCCCGCGGCAGAGCCGCGGAGGCGCCGAGAATCACAGAAGTCTTAGTCCGCGTTCTGGAGGCCATAGGGCGCGTGAGCGATCGCAGGCCGGAAGCGGCCTTAGACTTCGTGCGGCTGAACCGCTGGCTGGGATTGATTGGGCAAGCAGACGAGCTGTTTCGTTTCACCCACGGGGGCAGAAAAAGAGATGCGCCGATTAGCAACAACCTGTCTTCAGGACCGGTGGCTGATGGCGATCTTTTGCGGCCTGGTTTCTGGACTCTTGGGGATCATCAGGTGCAGCACACCATCCCTTAGCTCCGCGGCAACCTTGCCGGAATCTACTTCCTCTGGCAGCGAGAAAGTCCGGTTGAAGGTTCCAAAGGAGCGCTCCTGAGAGTAGAAGCGTTCGTTTTCCTTGGTTTCTTCTGTCTCCCGGTGGCCGCTGATCGTCAGCCGGTTGCCTGCCAATTGGATATCCAGTTCTTCTTTTTGGATACCCGGCATGTCTGCCGTGAAGATATAGGCATCCGTTGTTTCCTTCACGTCGAAGGACGGCATGAAGGCGTTGCCTCCCTCGGCCGGGAAAGCGAGATCCCGGTAGGGGTCCCATCGAAGCAGGTTCCGCATGAGCCGGAAGGGCTCAAAGGAATCCGTGGTGACGGGAAGGGATTGGGATTGACGCGTGCGGATGAGGTTCATGGTTTCCTCCTTTCTCCCCGAAGCCGGGGCATGAGCTTCATCAAGCGAAGAAAATCTATGGCTTTTGATTTAGATTGTCAATATTCAAAAAAAAATTTTAAATTTTGAAATACATTTGCTTAATAATCCAAGCTGTCGCCTGACTACCTCAGCTATGAGAATTGCCCGATACTAATTGAGCACCTTTACCCATTGACCCAGTGACTTATTGATTCAATTGGTATGGCTATGGAGACTCTGTTGACTTTGCCCGTGATGGGTTTATCTTTTCAGAATTAGACCAATTGGTCTAATTCACAATCACCCCACTTCATGGAGGCAGGAACATGCGGGTAGCAAAGGACAACGTGGATGTCAGGATGGAAATACCAGGCGCTGTAATCCGTCAGCGACTGGACTTCGGCGACGTGAGCGGATTCGACAAGATCAGCGGCGAGTATTTCACGCTCTCGGCGGGCGTAGATACCACCCCGCTCTTTCAGGGACTGGATGGCAACCTCTGCCAGTGTCCCCATTGGGGCTTCGTCTTGCGCGGGCAGTTGACGACGACCGATGCGAAGGGCGCGCGGGAGACCGTGAATGCCAATGACCTGTTCCATTGGCCGCCGGGACACAATGTGAAGGTCGAAGCGGACGCGGAGATCGTCATGTTCAGCCCCCAACGCGAGCACAGCCACGTCATCAACCACATGATCAAGATGGTCAAGGGCTAGTTCATCCCCGGCACTAAGGGACCGATAGGTATCTATGTGTCCGGGGGGAAACCACGCATGCGTGGTTTCCTGCTCGCTTCGCTAACTATGTCCCCCACCTCGGACCCCCACTGCTTGGTCCGGGGACCCGCCCATGAGGTCTAAACAGATGACGCATCCAACCAAGCAGCGGCTGCTCGATTTAGGTTTAGCCATGCTCCTGAAGCATGGCTACCACGACCTGGGCATCCAGGCCCTGCTTGAGGCCACGGGTACACCGAAAGGTTCTTTCTACCATCATTTCAAGGACAAGGAGGACTTCGCGCTCCAAGTCATAGATGAGTACATGCATTACGTGCATGCAGGCCTGGACGAGTGCCTTGGAGACGCGGAAATCGCTCCCCTGGAGCGAGTGCGCCGGTTCTTCGAGTTGACTCAGCAGAACTACCAGAAGGAGGGTTACATGGGCTGCCTGCTGGGTGGACTAGGGCAGGAGCTGTCGGGCGTGAGCGACGTGTTCCGCCGCAAGATCGAGGGCTGCTTTTCTGAAATCGCCAACCGGATCGCTGTTTGCCTGGAAGAGGCCCGGGAGTTAGGCGATATCCCGGCCGATTCAGATGCACGGAGCATGGCAAGCCTGCTGGTGGACTGTTGGGAAGGCGCGGCGCTTCGCAGCCGGTTGCGGGGAAATGCCGCGCCGCTGACCGCCATGCTCGATTTCTACTTCCGTTCGGCCACGATCCGCTGATGGGTTGGGGCCTCCGCCGTCTACATCCCTACCTTGAAATCCACCATGGCCAACTCGGTGTCCCATCCAAGCGCCAGCGTGCCGCCCGCCTGGGTCATGTTCACGAACTGGATGGTGAACTGATCCAGGGAAACGGCATTCCTGGAAAGGCTCATCGGGATTTTCAGGACATCAAACCTGGGATCGTAGTGGTCCGAGCCCCAGGTCGCGCTCTTGTCCTTGGGATCGTACTTCTGGAGGTGCGGTTGGGTGGAGAGGATGAAGGTCCAGGCGCCTTCCTTCAGATCCACGAAGAGGCTGTACTCGCCCGCTGGAACAGTCTTGCCACCCATGATCAGCGGGACCTCGGTCTTCAATCGGGTCGTCTGGTTGGCCCCCGCCCGCCAAACGGGAGAGCCTGAACTGACTTTCTTCCCGTAGTCCGCGCCGTGGCCGAAAATGGCCTGCCTGCCGCGCAGGATCGGCCGTGAATACGTGACGGTGATCCACTTGCCATCCCTGTAGCGCGGTTCAGCGCCGGGCTTTTCCGCCACCCACTTTCCTGCCACCTGGGTGGCGGCGGTCCCGGCGGGACTCGGCTGCACGCGGGGGGCCGGGGTTGGAGCCGGGGCCACGTTTACAACCGGCGGAGCTTGATGCGCGAACACTGTGCACGCCATCGCGAACCCGCTCATCAGTACAAGAGATGTCTTTTTCATTTGATCTCCTCGCTCAAGCCAGCCGGGATACAAGGAATAGCCTTTCCAGCCGGGAAAGCCATCATAGTCCAACAGCCGGAAATTCTTCCGGCTTCGGCCAAAAAAGGTTGAACAGCAGTGAAAATCCCATCACCAGCACGCAGCCCACCACGTTGTACCAGAGGAACGAAAGGCGCGTGAAGAAGAAGCAGGCCAGCACGCACGCCTCGGCGATCAGCGCCGCGTAGAACGCCGCGCCGCCCTTCACTCGCTTGACGTAGAAGGCCACCAGGAAAATGCCCAGGATGGTGCCGTAGAAAAGGGAGCCCAGGATATTGACAGCCTCCACCAGGGTCCCCAGGCGGCTGGCGTATTCAGCGAAGGCGATGGCGAAACACCCCCATCCAAAGGTCGCGAGGCGCCCCACCCAGACTTCGCGCTTCCCGCCGGTTCCGCCCAATAGCCGCCGGTATACATCCACAACAGTCGTGGCACCCAGGGCGTTGATCTCTGCGGACATGGAGGACATGGACGCCGCGAAGACCGCCGCCAGCACTAGCCCGATCAATCCGGCGGGGAGACTGTGCAGGACATAGGACAAGAAGACATAGTTCGTGTCGCTGGCGTTGGCGGAGGGATCGGACCGCTGAATCGCCTTGATGGCGTCAGCACGGAAGGATGTGGCCTTGGCTTGTGCCGCGTCCATCGCTCCCCGGGCCGTTTCCACCCCCACCGGATCCCCTTCATGGCGGGCCTTCAGGAAGGCCTGCACCTTCACGGTTCGCTCCCGGCAGGCCTGCTCATACGCGGATTCCGCGCTACGGTAGGCGGCAGCTTCAGAACTGGCCAGCACTCCCGTGACCGCGGCCGGGTTGAAGAACACCGGTGGGGGCACGAACTGGTAGTACACGAAGACGAGGGCACCCAGCAGCAGAATGAGGAATTGCATGGGCACTTTGAAGAGGCCGTTGGCGAGAAGGCCCATCCGGCTTTGGGTCACCGAGCTGCCGGTGAGGTAGCGTTGCACTTGGGACTGGTCCGTGCCGAAGTAGGAGAGCGCCAGGAAAAAGCCTCCGATGAGGCCTGACCATAAGTTGTACCGGTTGGTCAGATCGAAGGAGAAATCAATGGTGTTGAGCCGGCCCATGTTTCCGGCCACGTGGAGGGCATCCTTGAAGCTGACATCAGGAGGCAGTTGGCGGACCACCATGAAGCCGGCCACCAGCATCCCCACGGTGATGATGAGCATCTGGTAGCTTTGGGCCCAGGACACCGCCCGGGTGCCGCCGGTCACGGTGTAGATCATCACCAGCGCGCCCACCAGGATAATGTTGACGTGGATGTTCCAGCCCAGCAGCACCGAGAGCACCAGGGCCGGCGCGAAAACCGTGAGGCCCACCGCCAGGCCCCGCTGGATGAGGAACAGCGTCGCCGCCAGCGTGCGCGTCTTCAGATCGAAGCGCCCTTCCAGGTATTCATAAGCCGTATACACCTTGAGGCGGTGGAAGATGGGCACCACGGTGATGGACAGCACCACCATGGCCAACGGCAGGCCCAGGTAGAACTGGATGAAGCGCATGCCGTCCGCATAGGCTTGGCCCGGCGTGGACAGGAAGGTGATGGCGCTGGCTTGCGTGGCCATGATGGACAGACAGATGGTGAACCAGCGCGCGTCCCGGTTCGAAAGGAGGTACCCATCGGAATCCTTGCTGCCGCGGCCCTTCCACAGCCCGTAAAGGACGATGAAGGCCAGCGAAGCGCCCAGGATCGCCCAATCCAGGCGACTCAAGAAAACACCCGCTCGAAGAGGTAGAACAGCAGGATGCAAAGCGCCAATTCCATCAGCACAAGGGCATAGAGACGGCTCCAGCGCCCGAGGATCGGCGGCGGTTCTTCGCTCGTTCTCTTCTCAACCTCAATCATGCTTCGACCCCAGGGCCAGCAGGTTCGCGAAAAGCCTATAGGCTCCTGGCACGCCTTCGGGTAATTCACGGAAGAAAGCCAAGCCGGTGTACACAAAATGTCCCTTGCCGTACTCAGCTATCAGCAGTGCGCCTTGCTGGGGCTTTTCTCCAGGATCATTCATGGCAAGGATGGGTACGTAATGCGGGTCCCACGTTTCGGCGAAATATAAGCCGCGCTCCTGCACCCAGCCTTTGAAGTCCTCGGCCGTGAGCTTGTTCGGCACATTCAGGGCCGGGTGTTCGGGCGCCAGGAAGCTCACGGGCGCGGATTCATCCGTGACGCGGCCCCGCCCGATCTTGAAAGGAAAGGGACCAATGGAGTCCGTCTTCAATCCGGCATTGGTGCCGGGGAAAGCGCCATTCACGTTGTAGAGAACGATCTCGGTCCCACCCTTCGCCACGTAGTCCAGCAGCCGGGCGTTGAGTTGGGCCAGTCGCGGCCGGGTATTGAAGGCGCGGATCCCCACCACGATGGCGTCGTACCCCGAGAGATCCGCAGTGGCAAGGATTTCATCCGTCAACAGCTCAACTTCGTACCCCAAGGGCCGCAGGCGCTGGGGGATCTCATCCCCGGCGCCCATGACGTAGCCGATGCGGTGGCCGTTGTGGTGGAGATCGAGTTTCACGAGCCGGGCTGAGGCCAGCGGGAAAAGGGGTTGCAGAGGGATGTGGGGATAAGCGATGACCACGCGCCCGCGAGCGGGCTCGGTCCGCCCCCGGATTTCCACTGCGACTTTCAACTCGCCACTTTGGGCCTGCTTCGGCGCCATGACACGCGCGGTGGCCTTGATCTCATCCAAGGGTTTGGCCAAGGAAAACGGCAGCTCCGCTGGTTCGATCCGCCATCCGTCTGGCACTTCCAGATGAATCTTCCCGGCCACCTGGGATCGCCCAGCCACCATCGTCAAACCGATCTCGCGGGAGTTCTGACTATCCAGCACCTGAACACCATCCGTCAGGTTCACCATGACCTCGGGCATGATCACCAGAGGTTGATGGATCTCACCCAGCACGGGATCCCGGAATCTGAATTCAACGGGGACCGTGAGGCTGAAAGGCACGCCATCTGCAATCAGGCGAAACGTCACAGACAGCGCGGGTGGGCCTTCGGGCAACCCCCTTATCTGGTAAGACCCGAGGGCATGAAGGCTTGATCGTTTCCCCTCCCCGAGCCAGTAGGGCTGAGTGCAGGACGTGTTGCCTGGAATGGTGAGCCTGAAGTCTTCTTTCACGGGCTTGTTGAAGGGCAAATCAAGGTGGTTGTCACGCGTCTCCAGCGATGGATTCACGCTCAGGCCAGCGAGTGTGACCGGCGCTCCGGATCTGGAAAGGATGGTCGCCGCAACGGTGATCTTGTCGAGAGGCGCCACCGCCTGCCTGTCCGCGATGGCCTCCACCCAAATCCCGGCGGCGCCTCGGATGGCCTCAGTCAATTCGAGCCGTTTGACGTCCACCCAAGGGTCAGGTGGAAGGCGATTCAAGGCCGCCAAGGCCTGAAGCAGCATCGGCAAGGCCTTGGCGGGCCGCTCAGGCAGAAAGGTCCGCCGTGCCTGGGCCAGCAGCTTGCCCACGGCTTGACCACCTGGAACTCGCCCCCAGGTGAGGTTCACGCCTTCAAATAAATCGGCCTTGGCAGGCTTTCCGGCGGTGATTTCAAAATACTGCAGGCTGGTCCCCCGTTGCGCCACAGCACCGAAGCCCTGGCTTCGGTGCATGCTCCGGCCCTCGGCAGCCAGCTCGGCGTAAGACTTCCCAAGCAGAGGATCATAGGCGCCGACGTCCACGGGTAAAGCGCCGGCTGGCAAGGGCCCCTGCTCGAACTGGGGCCGGAAGCTGTTCCAGGCGATGCGCGTGGCCTGCCACGGCTTCACGAATCGCAGCTGTTCGGGAAAGCGCGCCGGATCCGCCGCGGCCTTGAAGGCTTCCTGGGCCAGGATCGCCGAGGCCAAATGATGACCATGTCCTCCGGCTGTGGGCGTGAAGCGGGTGATGATCACATCGGGCCGGAAGCTCCGGATCACCCACACCACGTCGGAAAGCACGGCTTCGTGGCCCCAGACCGCAAGGGTCTCCTTCGGTGTTTTCGAATATCCGAAATCCACCGCGCGGGTAAAAAACTGCTCGGCGCCATCCACGCGCCGCGCCGCCAGCAATTCTTGAGTGCGGATGGCCGCCAGGGAATTATCCAATTCCGGGCCAATGAGATCCTGGCCTCCACCGCCCCGGGTCATGGAGAGGTAGGCGGAGCGAAGCTTCCGGCCTTTAGAAAAATAGGCCAGCGCCGCCGTGTTCTCGTCATCGGGGTGGGCGGCGATATACAGGACGCTGCCCAGCACCTGAAGTTTGTCCAGGGACAGTTGCAGTTCGGCGGAATCCTTCGCCGGAGCAGCCGTCCACGCCGCGGCTCCACTGAAGATCAGAGCCAGCGAGAGGACCGCCGTCCATCCTGGCAGGAAGCTTCGAATCCAGATCATGCGGCCATCCCGGGTTCAATTTGAGCGATCGCTGGTGTGCGCTCTCAATCAAACCACGAGATGGCCTGAATTTGGAGGCAGGTCACCTGGCCTGCAGTGTCCCGATGTATTTCGTCAGGTTGGAGACCCGCATATGGACGGCGGCTTCCTGTCTGTTGTTGAGGTTGAGGAAAACCGGACCCCACACGGGCATGTCCTGGGATCCGTGGGCCTTCGCCCCAACCTCGCCGCGAATGACCTGGGTGACGTGAACCCCGGGGTAGGCGCCTTTGTTCTGCTTGGAAAGCAAAGTCAGATCCGGGACTGGAATCTTCAGGTGTTCTGCGACCGGGCCATCACCGAGGCCTTTCACGCCATGGCAGCTGGCGCAGTAGGCGGCGTACATTTCTGAGCCTGAGGCTGGCGACGTGTAAGGCGTGGGGACTTTCTTGACCTCTGTGTTTTGGGCCCTGGCTGGAGGCAGCAAAACCAATGAGAAAAGAAGCAGTGCGGCTCGATGGGACATGGCGTCCTCCTTTGGATGCGACATCAGCTTGAGTTCATGGGGAATCACGGGCCAGTGATCGTGCTCACGAATCAAACGCAACTATTGTCTGACTTCAGGTAAGCCCATTCCTAAGCGGCCCCCGGAAAAGATGAGCTGGCCCTGTGATGCGCGCCACAATTGCGCCTCTCCAGGGCATTCGCAGCCCCGCCCAAGGGCTGGAGGCTTCATTCTGGATGGATCAGGAGCACACCAATGCCCACAGCCCTTCCAATGGAAATCCAAGCGAACCTCCCCACTCCCAGTTGGCACCTCATCCACGAGGAAGCTAAAGAGCGCCTCACCCTGCTCGCTGAAGCGCTTGTGAAGCGCGATTGGAAGGGCGTAGACGAAGGCGCCCGGTGGATTTATGAAGATCTGCGCCCTCACAACGAGGCCGAAGAGCGCGAACTTTTTCCTATCCTGGAAGAGATCGGCGCTG
>JAJYMZ010000322.1 GCA_021786615.1 Acidobacteriota bacterium | reverse complement strand
CCGGGCGCGCTCCGGCATCCAGCCGCCCTGGCCCGCCTGGTACAGCTCTGTGCCCCATCGTATGGGCGTGTCCAGCGCGCCGCTGGGCAGTTCCCGCAGGAACCGGCTGGGCATGCCCAGCACTTCGCTGCCCATGATGCGCCGCCGCCGGGCGCCGCTGAGATAGAGCTTCGACTTGGTCCGGGTGATGGCCACGTAGAAGAGGCGGCGCTCTTCTTCCAGACCCTCGTCGGTTTCCCGGGCCTGGCGGTTGGGGAAGACTTCCTCTTCCATGCCGATGAGGAAGACGATGGGAAACTCCAGCCCCTTCGCGCAGTGGATGGTCATGAGCGACAGCTCCACGTTCTGATCCAGCTGATCCGTGTCCGCCGCCAGGGTCACCCGATCCAGGAATTCCGGCAGGCGAAGCCCCAATGACTCCGACTCCGCCGCCGCCGAAAGGAATTCCTCCAGGTTCCGCACGCGTCCCTCGGCCTCCAGCGTGCCTTCATCCTCGAGCATCTGGAGGTAGCCGCTTTCCTGCAAGGTCCAGCGCACCAGGCCTGCCAGTCCAAGGGAGGCAGCCTCGCTGGCGGCGCGATGGAACAGGTCCACGAAGCGATGCAACTCGCGGCCCGCGCGGCCCTTCATTTCGCCACTTTTCAGCAGGATCGCCACGCCATCCAGCGCGGTTCCATTCTCGGGAATGGCGGCTTCGATTTTCCCTAGCGTAGTGGGGCCCACGCCGCGCGAAGGGCTGCTGACGGCGCGGCGGAAACTTTGCAGATCATAGGGATTGGAAATGAGTCGCAGGTAGCTGAGCAGGTCCTTCACTTCCTGGCGCTCGTAGAACTTCGTGCCGCCCACGAGCTTGTAGGGCAGGTTCGCGGCGCGCAGGGCCTCCTCCATCTGCCTCGATTGCCAGTTGGCGCGATAGAGCACGGCTATCTTGATGTCCGCGTCGTAGCGCCTTGCTTCCTGCAATTTCGACACCACCCATTCGGCTTCCGCGCGACCGTCCTCGCTGAGCTTGAAGGTGATGGGCTCCCCCGCGCCGCGGTCGGTCCAGAGCGTTTTCCCGAGCCTTTGCGCATTGTTGGCGATGACCGTGGAGGCCGCGTCGAGAATTGCTTGCGACGATCGGTAGTTCTGCTCCAGCTTGATCTGGATGGCCTCAGGAAAGTCCCGCTGGAAATCCAGGATGTTGCGGATGTCGGCGCCGCGCCACCCGTAAATTGAATTGTGCGTGAGCAGGCCATTGGCGATGAAATTGTGTGCGCCTTCCACATCAAGGTCGTAGACAGGTTTTGAAAGTGCCATGCGTTTGGCCGAGATCACCGAATCATAGCCGCCCTCTGCATCGAATAGCGCCATCCCTGGCTGAATGTTCGAGGCAGGGATCATCGGAAGGGAATTGGTTTCGCGAGCGCCCCGGCCACAACCCAGGCGTGCCTGCATGACGATCCCAGCGCCCATCTCTGATTCCAGGTGGTGGGCGATCCGCATCAATTCCTGAAAGTCTTTCCGGCAGGTCTCGAAACGCCAGCTCACAGAGCCCGCTTTCGCGGGGCGCACTGAAAACCCAAGGTGCTCAAGTTTGTTTCTTCCCGCTGAATCTTGCCCCACCATCGAGATCCGGTGCATGGGCGTGCGGCCACGCCGATCGCCGCAGAGCGTGACCTGCACGTTCCGTCGTCCAATGGAGCCTTGCGCACGATGGTGGGGGTGGGTGGGATCAAGACCTCGTGCTTGAAGCAGACAGCGGGCACCACCTTCTGAATCCACGGCTTCAAAGACTTTCGTGATCATGGATGCGTCATGCACGAGTCCATGCGTGCCCTTCCCTTTGCGAGGCACGAACGGAAGGGTCGGGATCTGATATCGCAGGGAAAGAATCATTTCTTCCAACCGCGCCTCGTTTTCAGTGTCATGGACACCCACCACCCACAACTCGTCGGCATGTTCCTGTCTGGCCCTCTGAAGGAACCCCACAACTGGCTTCACCTGGCCGCGAGTGTGGATTTGGCTTGTGCCCAATCTCCACCCAATGCCTTCCTTTCGCATCAGATAGACGAAGTGATGCTGCGAAGCCAAGCCCAACCGGTAACCCGCGAAATGCGTATGTTCGGGCGTACTGACCAGCTTGCGGCCAGAGCCAGTCTTGATTTCCACACCTCTCCCGGTCCGTGAGCGCTTGGCCACACGCACAACCTGAGCAGGCCTGAAATCTCCGGTTCCGAAGCAAGACCAGACTTCATCTCCTGGCTTGATTTTTTCGATGGGGCGATCAGAGCCGTCAGCCATGCGGATACGGGTCCCCGCTATCAGGCATTGATCTTCATCTCCAACCACGCATAGGTTGTGGTGCCTGCGGGCCAGATGCTGAACGAGCAGGTATTGGGCGCGGTTGGTGTCCTGGTATTCGTCCACCAGCAGGTACTGGAACCGCGTCCCGTAGATGGCCTGCATGGCGTCTTCGCGGAACAGCCGTTCGGTGTAGAGCAGCAGGTCGTCGAAATCACAGGCCCGATGGTTGCGCAGGCCCTTCTGGTAGAGCGCGTAGGCGTCCAGCACCTTGCGGGTCCAGGGATCCAGGGCTTCCTCCACCGCTTCCCCGGGCAGCAGGCAGCGGTTCTTGAAGTCGGAAACCATCTCCAGCACGCGGCGCGGGTGGAACTGCTTCTCGGACATTTTAAGTTCCGAGAGCACCTGCTTCATCAAGCTTTTCTGGTCCGAAGGATCAAAGATGACGAAGTCGCGGCCCACCGCCGTGCGATCGCCTTCCCGCCGAAGGATGCGCGTGCAGAATGAGTGGAAAGTGCTCACCCAGAGCTGGGCCACGGGGACCGAAACCAGTTGCGCCACGCGGTCCCGCATCTCTTCGGCGGCCTTGTTGGTGAAGGTCATGGCCAGGATGGATCCGGGATGCGCGCCCTTCTCCTCGATGAGCCACGCGACGCGGCGCGTGATGACCGTGGTCTTGCCCGATCCCGCGCCCGCGAGGATCAGCAGCGGCCCATCGGTGTGCATGACGGCTTCCCGCTGGGGCGGATTTAAATTATGCAGCAGCGGATGGTCGGCGGTGGCCTCGGGCATTCTTGATTCTAACGGCCTATTTTTCTGGCGCTCCGGGTGCGATGACCTTGCCTTTCTCGGCCTTGCGCACGATCTGCTGCACCAACTCCATGATCTCGGCATCGCTGAGGCGGTCCTTGAAGGAAGGCATGCGGCCGAAAATCTTTCCCTTGCGGATGGTTTTGGCCAAATCCGCGTCTGTGAAGTCCTTCATTTCCTTGGCGTTGGTGAAGTCCTGGCCCTTGAGCCGGGAGCCGTCAGCGCCCCGGGCGCTGCCATCGGCGCCGTGGCACACCACGCAATTGATGGAGAAGAAGGCCCGCAGATCTTTTTTCGGTAGTTCCTTGACGTCCTGGGCCGCCAGGTTGGGCAGCGCCGCCATCAAAAGGATCGGGAGTGCGTGGCTGGAAAAGGATCGGCTCATTTCTTCCTCGCGGCCAAGGGACGGATGATCTCAGCGACCAAGGTCTCCACTTCCGCCTCGCTGAGCTGGGATTGGAAGGAGGGCATCCCACCTTTGCCCTTAAGGATGGATTTCACCAGGTCGGCGTCCTTCTTGCTGCCTTGCCATCGAGCATCGCTAAGCACACGGCCCGGCAGTTTCTGGCCATTCAAGCCGCGGGCGGAACCGTCGAGGCCATGGCAAGCGGCGCAGGTGCGCTGGAAGAAGAGCTTCACATCCTTTTGCTGCGCTGGCATGAGTGAAAACGAGCAACCTGCCATCATCAGGAAGATCTTGAAAACGCTGGAACCCATGCAGCTCCCGAAAGTCCTGAAACCATATCACGTGAAAAGTGCCGGACCAAGGCCCAGAAGTTTCAGGATTGGTTCTTTTGAGGGATTCTGGAAGGTCCGGTCCAGAGATTCGGCACCATCCGGTCCCTTCAATGCATGGTTTATTTTTAAGCCGTCGCTTAGGGGCCGTGTCAAAATAACCTGTGCAGTTCAGGTTATTTTGCTACGGCCCCTTATGTCGGGCGCCATCGAATAAACCAGATTATTTTGCAGCAACGACTTAGGCTGTAGGTGTGCTCCCATGGCGGAATGGCAGACGCAGCGGACTTAAAATCCGCAGCCCGCAAGGGCGTCCCGGTTCGACCCCGGGTGGGAGCACCAGCCGTCTGCCTTGCTTCTCACAGGACTAGATGTCCTGTGAGAAGTTAGGCAGACGTGATGGTGCTCAATCCCCAAGATCGCAAGCAAGAGGTTGAATTGCCGGCCAACAGGACTAGATGTCCTGTGAGAAGTTAGGCAGACGTGATGGTGCTCAATCCCCACCATCGCAAGTACCCATACAGAATTTTCGATTGGCGATTTTCGATTGACGATAGAAAAACATGATGCCGGGAAGCTGACGGTCCAGGACCCAGGACCCAGGACTCAGGACCCAGGACTCAGGACCCAGGACTCTCATTCTTCGGCTCTTGAGCCTCGATGCCTCACCTCGGCCCCCCGGGTTTAAACTGGACGCTGGAGCCCCCATGCCCACCCCCAAGAACCAGCCCGAAGGTGGAACCGGCCTCGCCACGAAGACCCGGGCAAAATCCAGGCTCCAGCCGCCCTCCATGTGGAAGGTCATCCTGCACAACGACGACTACACCACCCAGGAATTCGTGGTCTTTGTGCTGAGGTCCGTCTTCCACAAACCGGAGAGCGAGGCCATGCGCCTCATGCTGGCGGTGCATCGCCAGGGCAAGGGCATCGCCGGGCTCTACATCCATGACGTGGCGGAGACGAAGATCCTCCAAGTGAGCGCCCTCGCGGAACAGCACGAGTATCCCCTGCTCTGCACCATGGAGCCCGAAAGCGTGGAAGCATGAGCACACCGCCTCTCGAAGCCAGCCTGCAATCCGCCATCCGCACGGCTTTCGAAGTGGCCCGCCTCCAGCGGCACGAATTCGTCACCCCGGAACACCTTTTGGCTGGGCTCCTGGGTGAACCCGTGGTGCAGAAAACCCTCTCCGCCTGTGGCGTAAGATCCGCCTCGGTCCAGACCTCGCTCAATGCTTTTTTCAAAGAAAAGATCGAAGCCTTGCCGGAGGGCGTCACGCTGCGACCCGCTCCCAGCATGGGTTTCCAGCGAGTCATGGAGCGGGCTATCCTGCACTCCCTGTCCTCGGAGCAGGCTACCGTGGATACGGGCAGCGTCCTGGCGGCGCTGCTCCAGGAGCCCGAAAGTTTCGGCGCCCACTACCTTCAAGCCCAAGGCCTCCGGCGCCTCGCATTGCTGCGCTATCTCTCCCATGGCGCCGCGGAGCCATTAGTTCCAACCCCTGCGGAACCAGGGGGCGAACCCGCCGGGGAAGGCGAAGCCCCGCCCCCGGACCCGCTGAAGGCCTACACCGTGGACTTGGTGGCCCGCGCCGCCGAAGGCAGGATTGATCCCCTGGTGGGCCGCCTGGCGGAGCTGGACCGCATCCTCCAGATCCTTTGCCGTCGCCGAAAGAACAATCCCCTACTGGTGGGCGAACCGGGCGTAGGCAAGACCGCCATCGCCGAAGGTTTGGCCTTGCGGCTGCACGAAGGCAAGGTTCCTGACGTGTTGAAGGGCTCCAGCCTTTTCGCCTTGGACCTGGGCGCCCTGTTGGCGGGCACGCGCTACCGGGGTGATTTCGAGCAGCGGGTCAAGGCGGTGATCGAGGCCCTGAAAGCCAAGGACCACGCCCTGCTCTTCATTGATGAGATCCATACTATCGTCGGCGCCGGGTCCGTCAGCGGCGGCAGCCTGGATGCCTCCAACCTGCTCAAACCGGCCCTGGCGGCGGGAGAGCTGCGCTGCATCGGCGCCACCACCTTTCAGGACGCCAAGCAGTCCTTCGACCGGGACCGCGCGCTTTCCCGGCGCTTCCAGAAGGTGGACGTGGGCGAACCCAGCGAGGCCGAAGCCCTGGACATCCTGAAAGGATTGCGCAAGCTCTTCGAGCATCATCACGGGGTCCACTTCAGCGACGGGGCACTGGAAGCCGCCGTGCGGCTGTCGGCGCGGCACTTGCGGGATCTGCGCCTGCCGGACAAGGCCATTGATGTGCTGGACGAAGCCGGCTCCGCGCAAAAATTGTTGCCTTCGAAAAAGCGCAAAAAGACGCTGGACGTGGCGGATATCGAAGCGGTGGTGGCGAAGATGGCCCGGGTGCCCCTGCAGAGCCTCAGCGGCGATGACCGCGACCGCCTGGCGGACCTTGACGCGCGCCTGCGCGCGGTGATTTTCGGCCAAGACCCGGCCATCGAAAAAGTCGCCTCCAGCATCAAGCTCAGCCGCTCGGGGCTGCGCGGGCACGAGAAACCCATGGGCTCGTTCCTGTTCTCAGGCCCCACCGGTGTGGGCAAAACCGAACTGGCCAAGCAGCTGGCGAACATTCTCGCGGTGCCCTTCCTGCGCTTCGACATGAGCGAGTACATGGAAAAGCACGCAGTCTCGCGGCTGGTGGGCGCGCCGCCGGGCTACGTGGGCTTTGACGAGGGCGGCCTGCTCACGGACGCCGTGCGGAAAAATCCCCACGCGGTGCTGCTGCTGGATGAGATCGAAAAGGCCCACCCGGATCTGTTCGCCATCCTGCTGCAGGTCATGGACCACGCCACCCTTACGGACAATCACGGCCGCAGCGCGGACTTCCGCCATGTGGTGCTGATCCTCACCACCAACGTGGGCGCCAGGGAGCTTTCCCAGCGCCGCGTGGGTTTCAACGACGCCTCGGGGGGGTCCGCCCGGGGCAGCATCGAAAAGGCCTTCAGCCCCGAATTCAGGAACCGCCTGGACGCCATCGTCGCTTTCTCTGCGCTCGGACGCGCCGAAATCCTGAAAGTGGTGGACAAGAATCTCGCGGAACTTCAAGTGCTGCTGGATGAGAAAAACGTGAAGCTGAAAGTCAGTTCAGAGGCCAAACAATGGCTCGCCGGCAAAGGCTACGAGCCCGCCTTCGGCGCCCGCCCCATGGCGCGGCTCATCGAGGAGTGCCTGAAAAAGCCGCTGGCCGAAGCCATCCTGTTCGGGGCGTTGAAAGACGGGGGAAAAACAACCGTGGAGATGAAGGGGGATGCCATCCGCCTGAAATTCCATTAAGCGTCCATTCGCCAGTCCTGGGGTGGAGGTTCCAGGAGCGCCGCGCCCAGGCGTTCCAGAAATTCCGCCCGCCCCATCACGCGCGCGCCGAGCCTTTCCAGATTTTCATTGGGCACCTGCCCGTCAATGAAGTGGAAACCGTGGCGCCAGCACGAGGTGCAGAGGGCGGCGAAGGCGGCTTTGGAGGCATCATCCACGTCCGAGAACATGCTCTCGCCAAAAAAAGCGGCGCCCAGGGATAGTCCGTAGAGGCCGCCCACCAGCTCTCCGTTCCGCCAAGTCTCGAAGCTGTGGGCGTACCCGGATTCATGCAGCGCCACATAGGCGTGAAGCATCTCGTCCGTGATCCAGGTGCCGGGGTCACCGCTGCGTTTGGCCATCGCGCAGGCTTGCATCACCTTTGCAAACACCGTGTCCACGCGGATCTCGAAGGACGCGCCGCGCAGTTTGCGCTTCAGGCGCGTGGGAATGTGTTCATCTCCTGGAAGAAACACCGCACGCTCAGGTGGCGACCACCACAGGATCGGCTGGCCCGCCGAATACCAAGGGAAGATGCCGCGGCGGTAGGCCTCCAGCAGCCTCGCCTCGCTGAGGTCCCCGCCCACGGCGAGCAAGCCGTTGGGCTCCGCCTCGTCAGGGGATGGAAAAAGGGGGCGATGGTCCAGGGTGAAGATGGTCATGAGGGGAAAAGTCCTGCGTCCTGAGTCCTGAGTCCTGGGTCCTGATCACGCGCAGCGTGGCGCTCTGAGGGAAGTCGCGGCCAAGGGCCGCTTCCATATTGGGCCTCAGGACTCAGGACCCGGGACTTCCTGAATAGACTTTCGTGATCTCGATCCCCTTGTAGTACCGCTTCAGGATCTGGTCGAAGGTGTAGCCTTCCAGAGCCATTCCATATGCGCCGGTCTGGTCCATGCCCACGGCGTGGCCCCAGCCGCGGCCATAGAAGATCCAGCGCTTCTTGTCGCCGGTGCCCACCGTGAGATAGCGGAACACGTTGTCCTTCAGGCCCAGCAGCGCGCGGATGCGCATGCCCGTCAATTCATGGCCCACGCCGCGGGTGTCCCGCACCGTGAGTTTCAGCACCCGGCCATGCTCGTTGCTATCCAATTCCAGGGCGCGGATGGCGCTGATGCCGATCCTTGATTTGATCTTGGCCAGCAAGTCAGCATCCTTCCATTCCACCTTCCAATGGGCCGTCGGATTGTAGCGGTCCCACGCGGCGCCATCGGGATCGAGACGCCGGATGAGCAACCGCGACCCGCCTTCCCGGGGCATCCATTTCACACGGTCGCCCACTTGGATATGGGCGACCGCAACCAGCCTCAACTGGCCCCCCACACTCTCTTCCGCGAGATACAGGAAGCTCGCCAGAGACAGTGGCTCGGGCATCGCACTGATGACCTTGCGGCGCACGGTGCCATCCCGCAACAGCGTGCCCTCCGCCAGCTCCGGCGACTCCAGCTCTTGCCACATGCGCGAGAGCGCCGTGAGCCCGTCCCTCAAGGTGGGCCGGCCATGCCACATGGCGGTGGTGACGATGCCACGCCGCGCCAGGAAGGCCGCCAGGGGCCGGTCCGCAGAATTTGCAACAACGGTCCCGATGAAATAGTCCGCGTCCTGGGGCTTTTCCATCCCCTCCGCCACCCGATCGAAACCGAGCGTCCGCGCCATCCAGAGGTAGAGCTGAAGATCCCTGGCCGGGGAGATCTCTGGAGCGGGCAGCCCCAGGCGTTCAGCCAGGCGGGCCATGGGTCCGGCGAGGTCGCCCATGCGAAGCGGTAGCTCCATTTTTTCGCTGCTCAACACATCGGGCAGGATGATGCCGAAAGCCGCGAGGCGCAGCAGCTCCAGGTTCAGCCAGGACTGGTCGGCGCCGGGGTCCACGGCGCCTTTGAACGTGAGGGTCTGGGGCTTGTCGGGATAGTTGCTCACGCCCTTCAGGTACGGCTGGGGTCCGCCGAAAACGTAGCTGTTGTCCACGGTGGCGCCGCCGCTGTCCGCCGTGAAGAGGGCCTGGATGGGCGCGCCGTTATAAGTGGCGATGAGCCCAGCGGTTTCCATCACCGCGCGATCCGTCAGGGGCTGCTCGCCGTCCCGCCCACCGTAGACCTGGTCCAGGGGTGTATCCAGCAGATCGAAACCTTCGTTCCTGCGCTTGCCGCGATTGGCGACGATGTAAGTCCGCGCCGCCACCGCCTGCGCCTTCAGCGCCTCGATATTGGGGTATTCGTTGGCGCCCATTTCGCGCGGCACCACGCCGCGGATGTAGTCTTCCAAATCCACCTGGTTGACCACCGTGAGGCGTCCGTCCTCATTGGGAAAGAACTCGACGGTGCCGCGGTAGTGGCCCTTTCCGAAGAGTTGAACCAGGCCATCGTTCGAGCGGAACAGCACGCCCCCGGAGGGCAGGGCGCGCCGTTCATAGCGCTCGGTCACCGCGTACAAAGCGCGGCCCCTGCGGGGCTTGCCGGGGAGATGCTCCGAGGAGACCCACAATTCCGCAAAGCCACTGCCGCTCAATTTCTGAAGGATGGCTTCGGTGTCCTCGGCCTTGGCGAAATGGCCCGTCAAGACTTTCCAGGAGCCTCCGTCAGGCACAAAAAACTTTTCGGGCGATTCCCCCAGCCCCTTTAGCTTTTTCATGACTTCCGCAGCCGCGGCCGCGCTCATGTCGCCGCCCACGCGGATGCGATATTCGTCCCTGGGGTCCGCTTCGCCACGGCTATCCCACCAGATCCGGAGCCTCTCCGCATCGCGCAATTTCATGAGGAGCCGCCCACTCCGCGTAAGCAGCTCCCCACCGCCCTCTAACGCCACCTGCCATTCGCTGGCATCAACGGAAAGGCCGATGCGCACCGTGGATTGCGCCGCCAGGGGTTGCACCAGGCCAGCCACCAGCAGATATGGGAGAAAAGCGCGTGGATTCATGGGACTAGCTTATCTGGGAGTGGGCTGATGGGGGCAGGTCAGCCCCAAGTTCCAAGTCTCAAGTCGAGGGTTGAGGGTCCAGCCTCATCAAGCTGAAGGGCAAAGGGATCAGAGCCTCGGATCTCGTCCTGGGGGACTGGGAGAGTTGAGGTGGCGAAATCCTCCAAGTTCGCCCTTTACTTGGACACATCAGCCCTGCTGAAGCTTTTCATCGGGCACGGTGTGCAACATCCGCCTTCGCCTCGCACGAAGCTGATCTAGGCTGAGCAGTTCGCCCGCGGGTCCCGCGCGATGGCAGAGCAGCGCGATGCAGCAGCGGTCTTCCAGCCGCACGAAAAGCGCCGGCCCCGCATAGGCGAGATGTTGCCAGAAGCTCGTGGCTGCGGGCGTTCCCGTCGCTTGTGGTGGTATCACCGAAAATTCTGTGGATGAGGATTCGATAACGTGAACGCCCGCCCTTCCCGGCGGAATCCCGGCCAGCAAATCCGAGTAGGACGCGGTAGCCCGCTGTAGGCCCAGCCCCCAGCTCTCACCGTCTGCATCCTGCGCGATGTCAACGGCCATGGGGTCCGGCCAGCGAGCGGCCATCCATCGCTCCAGGCATTCCCGCAGCTGATCCGCGGTGGCGCCAAAGCCCGCGTGGCCGATCATGTCGGCACGCGCATTGGCATCGTGGGGCAGATGAGAATGCGCTCTTGGAAATCCGAGATTCGGTTCCGCCATCCGCCAAGCGGCTTCATCCTGACCCGCCGGAATGAGCGTGGGCGCCTGGTGCCAAGGCGCCGCGCTGAGGCCGGAAGCAGCAGCACCCAACTGCTTCCATGACAGGCCAAGCTCAGATTCCAGCAGCTCGGCGATCAGGCGATAGCCCAGATCTGAATAGGTGGAGACGCCGATCTCGGCTGTCCTGAGCAAGGGATGATTTCCCGGCAAGGGCGTCCGCCGGAGCTGCGCCGCAAGAGGCTCGCCCGTATAAGGAAGCCAGGGCGGCAGGCCCGCCGAGTGAGACAACAACTGCCGGACCGTCAGGGGGCTTTCGCGGTCATGAAACCCCAGCTGAAATCGCCGGTCCGCATCCAGATCCAGATAGGCATGGGCCAAGGGCGCCGTCACCAGCGGCTTGGCGAGGGAGGCGAGGTCATAGAAGGTCACGCTGGATCGCCTGGGTGCGCGTAGGGCTCGCGCGGCCACTTCCATCC
>JAJYMZ010000089.1:9585-11265 GCA_021786615.1 Acidobacteriota bacterium | reverse complement strand
GGCTCCCGGAACGTGCTTCAGGAGCGCGGGACTGTTCCCCATGGATTTGCCATCGAGCAAAATTTCCGCACCGGCCGGCTCGGTTTCCACGTTCAAATCGTAGGGCGCCAGCTCCAGCACCAGGCTCACGAATCCGTCCTCGGGGGCAAGGCTGCTATCCACGGAGCGATAGTGTTTTTTCACCACCCTCAGGTGGCGGCCTGGCTGAGACAGGCTGATGTGTTCCAGCGGCGCCTGTCCCAAGTACACTCCATCCACGTAGACCGATGCACCTGCTGGCTCTGTGTGCACGGTAATTTCTTCCAGCCCCGAAGAAGCCGCCAGCCAGCGGTCCAGGCCGATACCCATAAGCAGCAGCGCCGCCAGACTGACCCCAATGGCTTTCAACCAGGGAATCACCCGGTGAATGGGCCTGGCAGCGGGAAGGCTGGCCCTTGAATGGGAACGGGACGTCCTGGCCCCGGTTGGTGGCTGTTCCACACCGCAGGCTGAATAAAGATCTTTCACGATGGCATCCAGGTCCGGGTAACGCGCCCGGGGATCCAGGGCCAAGGCTTTTTCAAAGACTCTCCGAAGCGCTGGATGGACATTCGGGGGATATTCCACGGCTCCAGCCCGGATCAGCCCCAAGGTCTCCCGGGTGGCCCTGCCCCTGAAAGGAAGTTGCCCGAAGAGCGATTGGAAGGCCGTCACCGCGAAAGCGAAGTCGTCCGTTTGGGGAGATGGCCCCTGCCCATCCAGCAGTTCCGGGGCCGTATATGAGGGCGTGCCGATGAGGGCGCCCATTTGGGTCAGATCATGGTCCGAATGGTTTTCCCGGTCTAGATTCCCGTCTTGGTGCTCCGGTTCGGCTTTGGTGTTCTGTTCCCCACTGCTGGTCAGGATTTCCAGATGGGGATCCTCGCTGTCATGGGCGCCCACCGCGGAGAGCATGCCCCAGGCGGTGGCATATTTCTCCGACATCAATTCGGCTTCCGGCGGAGGCTGGGAGCCCTGCCGGTTGGACATCGCCTGGGCGGCGAATTCGCTGCCCATAACCCTGGCCACGCCGAAATCAATGAGCTTGGCCTGCCCATCACGGCTCACCAGGATGTTGGCGGGCTTGACATCCCGGTGGATGATGCCGGCTTCATGGGCGCAGCGCAGCGCCCTGGCTGTCTGCAGCAGCCAATCCAGCTTCTCGGGGATGCTCGCGAAGCCCTCCTTGAGGACGTCCGCGAGTTCCCGTCCATCCACATATTCCATGACCATGTAGGGACCGTGATTGATGTCCTGCCCGACGTCGTGGATGGCCACGATGTTGGGATGCCGGATCCGCGCCCCCAGCGCCGCTTCGCGGCGGAAACGGGCGAGGATGACTTCGTTTTCAAGCATGTTGTCGCGCTTGATGAGCTTGACGGCCACCTTCATGCCCAGGCCGGGATCCTCGGCCAAATACACGCGCCCCATGGCGCCCTGCCCCAGCGTGCCCACCACGCGGTACCGCCCGATGAATTCCGTGGGGACCATGGCCATGGTTTCATTGCGGGCCCGCGCGGTAAAAAAATCAATAAGGAATGGGATGTGGGCCCTCAACTTCTCGACTTCTCGACTTTTTGACTATTCGACTTTTCGACTTTTCGACTTCTCGCTTAGGACTCCGGACTTGAATCGAGCCGGACGCCCAATTCCAACAACCCC
>JAJYMZ010000089.1:0-9575 GCA_021786615.1 Acidobacteriota bacterium | reverse complement strand
TACCGCCCGATGAATTCCGTGGGGACCATGGCCATGGTTTCATTGCGGGCCCGCGCGGTGAAAAAATCAATACGGAAGGTCCGTAGGCTCTCAACTTCTTGACTTTTTCAACTTTTTCTACTTTTTTGACTTCTCGCTTAGGACTCCGGACTTGAATCGAGCCGGACGCCCAATTCCAACAACCCCAGGCGCAAATCCACAGTTGAGCCAAACGCGCCGGTTCAGGCATCCTGGAAGCATGGCTACGAAACCCCTGGTTGGCATCGTGATGGGCAGCAGGTCCGATTGGGAAACCATGCGGCCCGCGGCGGACTGCCTGGAAGCTTTGCAGGTGCCTTTCGAGGCCCTGGTCATGAGCGCCCACCGCACACCGGACAAGGTCTTCCAGTACTGCGTGGAGGCCGAAGCGAACGGCCTGCGCGTGATCATCGCCGGGGCCGGCGGCGCCGCGGCGCTGGCGGGCATGATGGCCGCGAAAACCCATCTCCCGGTGCTGGGAGTCCCCATGCCCACCAAGGCGCTCAATGGCCTGGATTCGCTGCTTTCCATCGTGCAAATGCCCGCAGGGATTCCCGTGGGCGCCCTCGCCATCGGCAAGCCGGGCGCCACCAACGCCGCGCTGCTGGCCGCCAGCATCCTATCCCTCAGCGACCCCACATTACGCGGCAGACTGCTGGCCTACCGCGAGGCCCAGACCCAGGCGGTGCTGGCGAACGACCAGCTGGCTTGAAGCACTGACCCTACAGCTTCCCTTCCACCACTTGGGCCCGAATGGTTTCAATGGTCTGCCGCAAGGCGTTGGCATAATTGAACAGCACCTCATCCCCCTTGGCTTTTTCTTCTTCGCTGCCCGGCCACACACCCATGAAATTCAGCGCGATGGTGTAGGTCAGCAGGTACCCCAAGGGGCCTTCGCTCAGGGTGTTCATGATCCAGCCGCTCTCTTCGCCTTCCACGCGGTCGAAGCGGATCTGCACTGGAGGCGTGAAAGTCAGGATCTCACGGAAGGTCCGGCCGCGCACCACGACTTCCCGCAGAAAACCGTCGTCCATGCGCTCGATTACCTGGCATGACTCCATGCCTGGCACGAAAGGCACGGGATCCTCGGCTTTGGTCTCCAGACCTTGCCAAAGCTTATCCAGCGTGAGCATGGGCGTCACACCCGGAGGATTAACTTCCATGGATATGGAGACGGTGTACATGAGATCTCCTGGAAGGCTGTGGGCCATTGGACTTGTAGTTGTGCCGCCATCCTACCCCGACGCCAGAAATTCACCAGTAAAACCCCTGCCCACCGCTTTAGAGCAGTGACTTGCGAGCCGCCAGAACGGCAAACAGCGTGGCCCAAACGGCGCAGATCAGGTAGGACCAAAAAGTCACCCAAAACATGACAGGCTCGCTGTCGCGGCTGTAGGTTCGCGAGCTGAACCCCCACCCGCGCCCTTCGATTTCCCGCGAGGAAATAGCCTTGAAAACCATCCAGAAGAAAAATAATCCAGCGGCTAGAAATAACGTTGCGATCATGGTTGACTCTGGCTGTGAATAGGCGGATTCCTGGTCAGCGGATAGCGCCTAACTCGTTTTGTCCCCTTCATTCCTGCTGGAAACGCTATTAAGGATAAATCAACAAGAATGAAGGGCGGAAAAGCGAAATATCAGACTTCCCAAAGACCCACCCCCGCCCCTTCACCCGCAGGTCTTCGCGTGGATTTCCATCACCGCGTGCAGCAACTCGACGGCTTCGGCCCTTGGCCGCTGGAACGCGTTGCGGCCCATGATGGATCCAAACCCCCCGCCCGCCGCGATCTCCATGACTTCCGCCAGCACTGCCTCGGTGCCCTTGGCTTCGCCGCCGCTGAAGATCACGATGCGGCGTCCGTGGAAGGCGCTGCGGATCACTTCGCGCACGCGATCCGCCAGGGTTTCGATGGGAATGCCCGCTTTCTCGAAAGCCGCGGCGGCCTCCTTGCCTTCCAGATGCTTTTTGGGCGGCTTGATCTTGATGATGTGCGCGCCCAGCTGGGCGGCGATTTGCGCCGCGTAGCCCGCCACGTCCACGGCGGTTTCTCCGTCCTTGCTGAGCCCTGAACCGCGCGGGTAGGACCACACCACACTAGGCAGGCCCACGGCCTTGGCTTCCAGGATCAGCTCTCGCAACGTTTCATATTGGATGTTGCGGTCGCCGCTGCCGGGATAGATGGTGTACCCGATGGCGCTACAGCCCAGCCGTAATGCGTCCTCCACCGAGCCCGTGACGGCGCTGCACGGCTCGATGCCCTTGGAAAGTGAATCAGAGTTGTTGAGCTTGAGGATCAGCGGGATCTCACCCGCGTAATCCGAGGCGATGTGCTCGATGAAGCCCAGGGGCGCCGCGTAGGCATTGCAACCCGCTTCGATGGCCAGTTCCACGTGGTAGCGCGGGTCGTAGCCCGGCGCGTTGGGCGCGAAGGAGCGCGCGGGCCCGTGCTCAAAGCCTTGGTCCACCGGCAGGATCACGAACTTGCCGGTGCCCGCCAGCCGCCCATGGTTCATGAGCCGCGCCAGATTGGTCTTCACACCCGGATTCTCCGAGGAATACCAGGACAGGATTTCCTTCACACGGGCCGTGGCCATGACGCGCTCCTTCAAAACGGATGGGTGGGTTCATCAAACCGCCAAGCGGACAATCATGCAAGGAACAGGTTGCAGATAGCCATGCGGACGGGGCGTTTGACAAAGCACCAAGAGGGGCTCTCGATCCTCCAACTTTTACAACCCCCGCCCCGCGCTCTTCCCAGCGCTGCGCAGATCCTCGCAGGCGCGGGTCACGCGATCGGCCATGCTCTGCTCGGCTTTCTTTAGATAGGATCGCGGGTCGTAGGCTTTCTTGTTGCCTACGTCGCCGTCCACCTTCAGCACGCCATCATAGTTTTTGAACATGTGCTCCGCGATGGGACGGGTGAAAGCGTACTGCGTGTCGGTGTCTATGTTCATCTTGACGACGCCGTAGTCCAGGGTTTCGTGGATTTCTTCAAGGCTCGAACCCGAACCACCGTGGAAGACCAGCATCGCATGGGCACCATCACAGGCCTTGGCGATGGCGGCCTGGCCATCCCGCAGGATGGTGGGCTTGAGCTGCACGTTGCCCGGCTTGTAGACGCCATGGACGTTGCCGAAGGTGGCCGCCAGCATGTAGGTGCCGGTGGGCGCCAGGGCCTGGTGCACCGCCACCATGTCTTGCGGCGTGGTGTAGAGCTTTTCCTTGCCCACGCCGCTGGTGTCGTGACCGTCTTCCTCGCCGCCCACCACGCCGATCTCCACTTCAAGAATTAAGTTCACGGCGGCGCATCGTTTCAACAGTTCGCCGGACAGGCGGATGTTTTCTGCCAGGGGCAGTTCGCTGCCGTCGAACATGTGGGCGTTGAACAGGTTGCCCAGGCCCGCGGCGGCGCGGCGTTCCGCCTCATCCAGGAGGGGCAGCACAAACCCGGCGAGGTATTTCGGCGCGCAGTGATCGGTGTGCAGGGCCACATTCACGTCGTATTCCCGGGCCATCAGATGCACATATTCCGCCATGGCGATGGCGCCCTTGGCCATGTTCTTCACCCCCAGGCCGCTGAAGAACTCCGCGCCGCCAGTGGAGATCTGCACGATGCCGTCCGAGTGGGCCTGCTTGAGGCCCAGCAGCACGGCGTTCACGGTCTCCGTGGAGGTGACGTTGAAAGCCGGATAGGCGAAGCGCCCGTCTTTCGCGAGCCGGAGCATTTTGAGGTATTGCCTGGAGGTGACCACGGCCATGGGAGGACCTTTCGTGATGGCGACGGCCCATCCTATCCCTTTTCCGGGGTTTCCGCTGTCCTGACGCTGCCCCACAGGATCCTGGCCCCGATTCCCTTTCCCAGGCCTTAGGGGCCGTGTCAAAATAACCTGTGCAGTTCAGGTTATTTTGCTACGGCCCCTTATGTCGGGGCGCCATCGAATAAACCAGATTATTTTGCAGCAACGACTTACATTGATCCATGCGCATCGCGGCCATTGATGTGGGCTCCAATTCCATCCACCTGGTGGTGGTGGAGAGCGATGGCATTGGCGGCCATCACGTCCTGGCCCGGGAAAAGGCCATGGTGCGCCTGGCCCGGGGTGGCGCCAAGAGCGGCCGCATCGGCGGCGAGGCTTTTGCCGCGGGCCTGGAAGTCTTGGGAAAGATGAAGGGCATCATCGCGTCCTTCGAATGCGAAACCGTGATGGCCTGCGGCACCGCTGCGCTGCGGGACGCGGCCAACGCCGGTGATTTCGTGGCCGAAGCCGCGAAGATCGGCATTCCCATCCGCGTGATTTCCGGCGAGGAAGAAGCCCGCCTCATCCACCAGGCCGTGAGCCACGCCATTCCCTTCCCCGAAGAGCCTGTGGTGCTCATGGATATCGGTGGCGGCAGCACCGAAATGACCTGGGTCAAGATGGGCCGCATCGAGGCCAGCATCTCCATTCCCTGGGGTCTGCAACGCCTGGCGGACGCCAGCGCCACCGCAGATCCACCCACCGCCAAAGACCTGAAGGCAGTCAATGCCCTGATCCGCAAGGCTCTGAAAAAAGCACGGAAAGCGCTGCCCAAGAATGTACCGAAAGCCAGGCTGGTGCTGGGCACCTCGGGCACGCTGGAAGACTTGGGCCGGGGCGCCAGTGGTGAATACATTTTCACTTCGGAGCAATTGCGGCCCTTCCGCCAGAAGCTTTGGCGCAACGGGGCCAAGGGCCGCATGGAAAAGCTGGGCGTGGACCCCAAGCGCGCGGAAGTGCTTCACGTGGGCGCATCCTGGGCCTCGGCCCTGCTTAAATGGGCGGGGGCCGAAGAAGTCCGCGTGCTGCCTGTGGGCCTGCGCGAAGGCATGATCTGGGAAGCCCTCAAACACGGTGGCGTGGCCATTCCACCCTTGTCCGAACGGCGCCGCGCTTCGGTGGAGCAACTGGCCTCCCGGCTGGATCCGGA
Source organism: Acidobacteriota bacterium (assembly GCA_021786615.1). GTDB lineage: Bacteria > Acidobacteriota > Holophagae > Holophagales > Holophagaceae > JANXPB01. Next base: position 4,609 of record JAJYMZ010000089.1, on the reverse strand, counting down.
CCCGGGCCACAGTTTTCATGTGCAGCGCTTGTCGGATCAGCTTTTTCTCGCGTTGCGCCCGCATTTCGAGCTGGGCGACCCCGAGCGCGAATGGCTGTCCTACGCCGCGCGGCTCCATGATGTGGGGTTTTCGGTTTCCGAGAAGGCCCACCACAAGCACGGTGCCTACCTCGTCCGGAACGCTGGGTTGCAAGGTTTCTGGCCCGAGGAAATCGAAATCCTTTCCCAGGTGGTGCGCTATCACTGCGGCAAGGCCCCGGACCCCACCCGGCACGCAGCCTTTCTTCAGCTGGAACCCTGGCACCAGAACGTCGTCGAGAAACTGAGCGCCATCCTGCGCGTGAGCGATGCCCTGGATCGCCGCCGCCGCCAGACCGTCCATAGCCTCCGCATCGAGAATGGGGGCGAAGAACTGCAACTGATCCTGGAAGCCGCGGGCGATCTCAAGGCCGAGTTGGAAGCCCTGGAGGACAAGGGCGCCATGCTGTTCGAGCTGCTGGAAATGCCCGTGAAGATCCGCGTGGAGAGCGGCGGAATGAAAATTTAAGAGAGACGCTACAGAAAGGGAAAAACACCACGCGGAGGGAAGCGGAGGAACGGAGGGCCGCGGAGAAAAAACACTTGGATGATTGGCATGGCCATAGGCGTTCAAATTCCACATCGCCAACAGCGATATTGACCTGAACCCTGAATTCACTCCGCTTCCCTCCGCCCCTCCGTGAACTCCGCGTGGCCGCTTTTCAATTACCATTAAGGGACCCGAGGTTGACCCATGTCCCTGCTCGTGAAGAATGCCCGAATCCTGGATCCGGCCGAGAAGTTGGATGCCTTGGGCTCGCTGCTGGTGGTGGAGGGCGTGGTCATGGCCATCGGCGCCGAAGCGGAACGGGATCCCCTGGCGGTGGCGGCCGATGAAATCCTGGATGCGGGCGGGAAGCTGCTCACGCCTGGATTCATTGATCTTCACGTGCATTTCAGGGAGCCCGGCCAGACGCGAAAAGAATCCATCGAAACAGGCTCCCGGGCCGCCGTCGCCGGCGGTTTCACCAGCGTCTGCGCCATGGCCAACACACGGCCGGCCAATGACTCCGTGGCCATCACCGAATTGATGCTCGCCAAGGCCGCCGCCGCGGGCCTCTGCCGCTACTTTCCCATAGGCGCCCTCACCAAGGGCCTTGAAGGCGAGGAACTCTGCGACTACGGCACGCTGAAAGCCAGTGGCTGCGTGGCTTTCAGTGACGATGGCCTGCCTGTGCAGAACTCTGAGATCATGCGCCGCGCGCTGGAATACACCGCCTGGCTCAACCTTCCCATCGTCGCCCACGAGGAGGACAAGGATCTCGCCGGCAAAGGCTACATGCACCAGGGCGCCGTGAGCGCTTCCTTAGGCTGCCTGGGCATTCCCAGCGCCGCGGAAGAAGCCATGGTGGCCCGGGACATCGTGCTGGCGGAGCACACCGGCGGGCACCTGCACCTGGCGCACCTCAGCACCGCGGGCTCTTTGCGCATGGTGCGCGAAGCCAAGGCTCGGGGGCTGAATGTCACTTGCGAAGTGACGCCCCATCATTTCGCGCTCACGGACAAGGAGCTGATGAAATTCGATTCGGACTACAAGATGAATCCGCCCCTGCGCACCGAGGCGGATCTGGATGCAGTGTTGCAGGCCCTGGCGGACGGCACCGTGGATGCCATCGCCACGGACCACGCCCCCCACGGCTGGGACGACAAGGAAGTGGAACTGCCCATCGCCGCCTTCGGTGTCATCGGCCTGGAAACCGCCTTCCCGCTCACGCTGCAGCTGCTGGTGCAGAAAAAGATCATCTCCCTGGAGAAGGCCATCTCCCTGCTCACCTGGGGGCCCGCAAAGGTTTTCCATCTGGATGGAAAAGGCCTCGGCTCCCTGAAGGTCGGCGCCCCCGCGGACTTCTCACTGATTGACCTGGACGGCACGGTGAAGGTGGACCGCGCCTTCATCCAAAGCCGCAGCTACAACACGCCCTTCAAAGGCTGGGAGCTGCCAGGAAAAGTTACGGGGACTTGGATGGGCGGGAAACGGGTGTGGGGCTGAGCGGAATATTGCTTCGAGAGGCCCCCACAGTCATGGGGGCCTCAAAAATCCTCGGACTTCGGCTTCAGAACCTCAGAAAGTAATTTCCAGGTTCCCATCTACCCGAGGCCGGAAACTGAACCTCACAGCCACTTCAGGTTGGGGTAGCTTAGGGGGGACATTCTGGGGGGATTCTTCATGCTTGACGTGTCCATTGGATGGATCGAGCGTCCACCAGCGGATCTCCGGGAAAGTCGCCAGGGAGGCTTTCATGGCTTTCCCGCGGGCCTCCATGAAGAGAGAATCCTTCAAGTCCTTGATATTGCGGATGGGGATTGAGGGATCGAGCTTGCGGGCGAGGAGCACCGCCTCCTCGCTCCTTGTGGCCACCAGCACCCTGCCATCAGGCATGGGCTGGGCCCCCATGACTGCCCATTCCAGCTGATCCGAGTTTTCAAGCCTCTTCTCGGTGACCACAGGGAGGATTTTCACGAGTTTAAGCTCCGGTTGTTCTCCCTTCACTTTGGCGACCCATGCATATCCCGTCTGACCCGAGACCAGGACCATGGCTTCGGGAGTCCGGACAGTAAAATCCGGGTGGACCATCCGATACTTCGGGCGAACCTGGGTTATGGACATCCGATCCGACAGATTCCAGCCGTCACTCCCGGGCGTTCCACCTTCGGGTTTTACCGTCGGGGAAACAAGTCCCTCATCCAAGCCCATGGGGGCTAAGCCCACAACCTTCAATAGGCCTTGTCGGTTCTCTCGGGCCCAGGCAAATAGAGAAGTCTCTCTTCCCAGCCCAACCGGGACCAGATGGTCAATCAGGTACCACCCCTTCCCCAGGGGGTAAATCCCATTGACCATCTGTCCCAAGGAAACTCGTAATTGGGATTGAGGGTGCCAATTGATACCGTCGGGACTCTGCAGGATTTTGATTGTTGATCCGGCTGCTTCTCTCGCGAGTGTCCAGGTCCAGAAAGCACCTTCAAAAAAATCCGCCTTCCGAGCCCCTGCCGGGTAATTGACCAGCCTTTCAGCGCGTCCGCTCGCCTGTGTTTCCAATCGAAGTTTGGGTGGTGATCCTTGCTCAAAGATCCATAATCGGCCACCATCATAAATGACATTTTTTTGATTTAACCCAATAGCGATTTGACTTTCAAGGGGTAGAAAAGAAAGAATGACAAACAATAAAAAGCTAAATACTTTCATGAATAGTCCTCTCATTAACAACCAAGCCCGGCACCGACTTCACCACACCAGTCAGAGGTGTCACCTGGTGCCACTATTCGGATGTAATTGCCATTCGCATCATAAAGTGCGCATTGAGTATAACCCCGGAAATAGGTATGGCACCATACAGAGGAGCAATGGCTGCAGATGGGGCGTGCACCATGGAGCGGGGTCGAAATCCCCATACCGAGACTGGCAAAAGCCAATAATAAAGCACGGGTTGTAAGAGCTGTTTTTTTGATCATTGGGATTTCCTCCAAGTTCAAGTATTCGTCTCCAAGGGGGGGGTCAAGTTAATTTTTGTTAAGATTTTTTTGATTGCCCGAAAGCATGGGATTCAGTATCAGCCTGAGACAAGTTACAGGGGAACATGTCTTACGGCTGCTGTGATACTACTCCCCATGACCACCTCTTCCAGCACCTGGCGCTGGGCCGCGATCACCGCCCTATGGACGATGGTCGCGAGCACCGGCTTTGTGGTGCTGGTGCAGGCCATGCTTGTCTTCTTCGCGCCCTTCGGTCATTGGCAGATGCCGGGCCTCGCCAAAGTCGAGATCGTGAATATCGAACGGGACGAACAGGGCCGCATCACGGGCCGGGTGCTGGCTCGCAAGGATGCGCGGGACAAGATCCTGGTTCTGGCCAAGGAAGAGTGCCTGAAAATCGAGCCGGAGGAAGAGGTCTGGCTCCTGGAGAACTACTTCTCCGGCGGCGCCCGCCCTGACCAGTTCCTGCTGACTCCACTGCGGCTGCTGACGGAATATCCAGAGCCCTTGATCCTCTTGGCCCTCCTGGCGATCCGCTACCTCCGCCGCTCCCAAGTCAAGGCCGCCAAGGAGGTCTTGAGGCTGCCGCGCACTGTCTGGCGGGATGAGTTCTACTCGAAGGCTGGAAGATTTTCCGGGCCGGAAGAGACCAAGGTGCCTGAGGTGCCTGGACATGGCTCCCCGAAGCCACCCAATGACTCTTTCTGAAGGAGCCAACCATGAAAATAGGCATCCCCGGCTTTCTGCGAAAGACTGGACCCACGCATTCACATTGCTGTCGTGAGTAAGATTCGCCGCATAATCCGTTCATGGCCCTTCGCAAACTGCAGCGCCACCTGACCTGGCTGGAGTCCTTCGTCATCACCGTGGAGACGGGGACGCTGGAGGGCGCCGCGCAGCATCTGGGCGTGGTCCGCAGCGTGGTGAGCGAACACTTGCGAGCCCTCGAAGATTCAGTGGCCGCCGGTGAGCAGCTGCTGGAGCGGGGCCCCGGCAAGCGCCTCAAGCTCACGCCCCGGGGCGAGCGCCTTTACGACGCCACTCAAGGACCCCTGCATCA
>JAJYMZ010000168.1 GCA_021786615.1 Acidobacteriota bacterium | reverse complement strand
GCGCAAGGAGGCGACTTGAGCTTCCAGGAGTTGGCGGCGGATGGGGAGCGCTTCGGAAGGCCGCTCTTTTCCTTCGCTGAGGCGAAGCCCCACAGCCCGGAGGGCGGTGTCGAAAGCTGTGAATGGGGTGGGTGGAGAAGTGTTTTGAAGCCGCGTCAGGGCAGACTGGAAGCGTGCCTCCAGCTCTACCCGCGCGATCTCCAGCTCCTGCTTGGTGGCGGAAAGATTGGCCTCAGCTTCCCGATGGATCGCGCGGGTCTCCCCGGATCTGGGAAAGCGGTAGGCTAGGCCCAGCGTGGTGATGCGTTCCGGGCCTTCCCGGCTGGTGCCGCCGCGCAGGCTCCAGCGGCTCGTGGCCAAGGCTTCCTGCTGGCGGAGGGTTTGCTCCTCCAGTTCCAACCGCGCTTCGATGGCGCGCCGAAGGGAGCTGCGTTCGAACTGGGCAGAGAGATCTTGGGCGACGGGGAATCCGGGATCGCCGGGATCGGCCAGGGGCACCGGCATCTCAGGCACCGCGGCGAGGGTGCGCAGGTTGGCCCAGGTCAGGAAGCGGGCCCTCCGGGCCTCATCGAGGTCCAGTTGGGCTCTGAGGGCTTCGCCTTCCACGAGGCTGACCTGGAAGGCGGGGTCGGCCCCGGCCTCGAGCCTGGCCCGGGCCGCCTGGAGCCAGATCCGCACGGTGCCGAGATCCGACTCGCGCAACCCTAGCAAACGCTCCGCCAGCCAGGCATCCAGGTAGGCCTGCCGCAGGCGGAAGCGAGTCTCGATGCGGGCGGATTCCCGCAGGGCGGGATCGGCCTTGCCCAGGGCTTCCTCCAGACGCCGCTGAGTGCTGGGCGAGAGGAACAGAGGCAGGTCCACTTGCACCGACCGATCGGTGGTGGTGGGCGCTAGCGATGAGCTGCGCGGACCCGCGGAGAATCCTACGGTAGGGCCCTCCCGCAGCAGGCCGCTAGTGCCGCGGAGCTGCCGCTCCCGGCCCGCCAGCAGGGCTTCTGTCCGGAGCTGCTCGGGGCTGGTCCGCGCATGTTTCAGGATGTCATCGTAGGAAAGGGGCGCGGGCACCTGCGCGACCAGCACGCAGGGCAAGGCCCCCAGTAAAAGGGTTCTCATTCAGACCTCGAAGAAAGACAGGAATCCAGGCAGGGCAAGGCCCCGCAGTGAGCTCATTCCGCGATTCTTCAGGGCTTTGGCGGATCTTTTTCAGGTTCGATGTCGAGGCTGACCAATGCCGGGGCCCGCTCCTCTTCGTAGCGGGCGCATGGGAGCGGATCGGGTGGCGGTGGCACCGGGGTGGAAGGAAGGGGAGCCTCCGCGCAGCCATCAGCGCAGAGGGTGTGGCAGACCTGGACATGGTCAGGGTTGCCGCCCTGGCAGCGATCCAAACCCGCCGCGCCCAGATAGAAGGCGGCGAGCACCAGGAAAAGAGCCGCGACCCAGCGCCTCATCCGGCGCTCACAAGGCGGTGGGCGTGGGCCTCATCGTTGAGGCACAGGCCGTGGTACATAAGCTTGGCGATGCAAGTGTCCACGAAGTGGTAGTGCACGTGGCTGCCATGGCGATGCGTGTCCAGGATTCCCATGTCCACGAGGCGCCTAAGCTGGTTTGAGACCGCCTGGGGCTTCATGTCCACTGCGTCCGCGAGGTCGCCCATGTAGGGGTCGTCCATCCTCACCAATGCGTGCAGCAGCCTCAGGCGCGTGTCCGAAGCCAGCACATCGAAGAGCCGCGCCAATTCCCCCGCCTTCTCAAGCGTCAGCAGTGGCCGCTCCTCCAGCGGGGCCTTCGGGGCACAAGCTGAAGTCACTTTGCGCGGCATGATGGGCATCCTTCAATACACAATTCAGTGTAATGATGAAACGATCGAGCGCAAGGCAATAAATTTTCGATTCGAGTCTCGATGCTCAATTCAAAGGCCCGCTTTTCGCGGGCCTTTTTTGGTGCCGGTGGCCGGACTCGAACCGGCACTAGGGGTCGCCTAACAAGATTTTGAGTCTAGCGCGTCTACCAATTTCGCCACACCGGCATGAGGCTAGGATACAGCATTCACGGGGTTTCATCAAAAAGCCGTGAGGGGGATGGGACAACCCCAAACTTACACCCAGCCCAAATGCGGTACTGGTGGGCAGCTGAGTTGCTTCGTGACTTTGTCCCTAATAGCACAATTGTTGAAACTGCCCCAGACTGGCCAAATGACTATTCTCCGGTCCCTAGGCGTGGGAGCTGTGGCAGCCACCGCACTTGGATTGCTGACAATTTATTTGATGAGGCCTCGTGAAAACCCACGAATGAAAGTCTTCCCAAAACTCATGCTCTGGGCCTGGGAAAGGCCCGAGGATCTTCGCAGTTTGCCCGTGGACCGTGTGGGTGTGGCCTACCTAGCCCAGACGATCACATTGCATGGAGATCGACTAACCAGAGACCCTAGACGACAGCCTCTTAAAGTTCCCAAAGGAGTGGCTCTTATGGTTGTCACTCGGATCGAAGTCGCCCGGGGCGAGCCACTCGTTCCGAGTAATGCACTTCGCGACTTGGTCATCACCCAACTGCTGAACAACCTGCGACCGACCTCACGTGGCCTTCAAATTGACTTTGATGCAAAGGTTTCCGAGCGTCCGTTTTATCGAGAACTGCTCATCGAGTTGCGACGCCGGATGGATCCGGGCATGCCACTGTCCATGACCGCTCTCGCCTCCTGGGCACTTCAGGATGGGTGGATCGAGGGGTTGCCTGTAGATGAGGTGGTTCCCATGTGTTTCGACATGGGTGGGGATACCCCTGCCATTAAAGCCCATTTGGCAGCCGGACGAGATTTCCGATCTCCGAACGCCCGGCATGCCATCGGTCTTCGCTTGGAGGAACCGCTGCCGAGGTTGCCGGGTTCCTGGCTGGATCGGCGCAGGGTGTATCTTTTTCAGCACGCCCCCTGGAACGACCAAACTGTTCGGAAAGCCATTCAGGAGTTCGCCTCGTGAACCGTCGCACGGCATGGATCATCCTAATGTTCCTTCTCTTCGGTGGATTCGCAGCCCTTTGGCGACTGCATGCCTGCGGCCCAAGCTGGTCACAAGCGTTCTTTGTGGACCCAGGGATTCTGGATGTTCCTCATGAACGGCTATTGAGGGGTGAATGGGGAATCCTCCGCCCAGGTTTGCCTTTTGAGGATCTTTTGACAATTTACCGCCAGCTCAATGGTTTGGAACAACCCCATCTGGACGAGAAGATCAAGCACGAACAGGAAGATCGGTCGGTTCCAGAGAAATCTGGGTGGCAGGAATTGCGCGCGAAAGTCATGGGTGACGCCCCCCTTCCCCAAGTGGAGGACACATTTGAAACCAAAGAATATGTCACCGTCATCCGGGTCAGTTTGGCCGCGCGGAAGAGCGCCACAGCCACTCTAGCGGGGCTCATCCGGGAACATGGAGTTTCGGATCCGGTCGTAAAGGATTGGGTGCTGGCCCAAGATTTGGTTTTTTCCTCATTACCAGGGAAGCCCCAACATCCCCAGCCAGTTAAGACTCCAGCCTGGCTTGTTCCTCAGCGGCGATACCAAATAGCCGCCGCCCACTTTTACGCCTCGGAGTGGGACGATGCGAGAGCGGCCTTCCAGGAAATCGGTAAGGATTCATCCAATCCATGGAAACCTTGGAGTCGCTACCTTGTTGCCCGCTGCTGGGTTCGCCAAGCCGAACTAGATTTTCCTGATAATCCGGTGGCCAAGATCCAGGCTTACAGTCAGGCTCAGGAGCTTCTGGAGAAAATGCTAGCTGACCCTAGTTGCAAGGCCTTTCATGCCCAAGCCAAAGCATATAGGGAACTCACCCGTTACCGCACCGAACCTGCATCTTTGTTGGATGATTTATTAAGAGATCAGGAGAGGCCTAACCCGGAGAATCCCGGGGAGGCTTCTATTACAAAAATCCGCGATTGTCTTCGACATCTTCGCGGGGAATCTCTTGATAAAAATGACTTGCCTAGCGACCTGGCCCAGTGGCTTGGTGTCATGGCCGGTGATGTTCCATGGCATCTCGATGAAGCCGAAGCAAGGGCGGCCTGGGTTGCCCATCCCTCCCAGCCCTGGTTGGTGGCCGCTCTGGCAACTGCGAGCCAGGACTCTCCTGCATTGGCACCCTTAAGAGCCGCGGCCAAAAAAATCCCTTCGACTTCACCCCTCGCCCCGACTTTGCGATGGCATCTTCTGCGACTAGAACTGGGAACCATGAAAGGGGCAGCACTGGGCGGTCGCCTTGAGCAGGCCCTGACTCAGATGGCTCTTCCAGCATGGGCAGTCAATGATCTTCGAGGCCAGCGACAAGCCCTCGCCAAGGACCTTTCGACATGGTGTGCATACTCGTCTCGCCAAGTGACTGCCACGGAAGACGACTACTACGGCAGCGGAAAGCAGCTCTCTTGGGAAAAGATCCCCTCCGAACGATTTGAATCAGCCGCAGCGGGGACTTTGAGCGCGGGCATCCCCTTGGATCGAATGGTTTCGATATTGAAGGACCCCAGGCTTCCATCATCTGCTGCCTGGAAAATCGCCCAGGCAGCTTGGATTAGGGCCGTCCTGCTGGAGCGTTGGCGGCAGGCTCGACTCCTCTCCCCATTTCTGTATGTAGACATGAGAAAGCAGGCCGAGGCAGCCTTGCAAGGGACTGATCCGGTAGCCCTTCGATTCCAGACGACCCTCTTTATTATGAAATGGCCAGGCCTTCGACCCACCATTGATCCAGACTTGGGGCGCCAATCCGCAGACGCTGGCCCAGACAAGGAGGGGGGGCTTCCTGAGGTGTTCGACGTCCTGCGCGACAATTGGTGGTGCCAAGGTGGTGGAGGTATGAGAAACACTGCAGCGAATGGGTCGATGCCTTCGCCAAAACCGGCCCCCCACCTCACCGCGCAGGAGCAGGATTTAGCGAGATCTGAGCTGGACAATTTGCAGAGGATTCCTCCGGCTCAGGTTTGGTTCAGTACCGCTGTAATTGCTTTTGCGAATGCTCACCCAGAGGACGGAAGGATTCCGGAAGCCCTTCACGATGTGGTTGGCACCACCCGTAGCCCGATGTGCCCTTCGGATGAGGTGACCCAAGCCTCCAAGCAAGCTTTCCAACTACTCCACAAACGTTACGCGAAGGATCCCTGGGCGAGTAAAACGCCATACTTCTTCTGATTTAGGTAAGGAGGATTCCGGCTTGCTTGGAGCGCGATTCGGTTTCAGGGCGCCGTCAGTGGCATCCGCCGCCCCTGCCCAAACGCCTTGGGGCTCACTTTCAAATTGAAGGGAAGCTGCCGGCGCTTGAATTCCGTGCGGCGCAAGAGGCCCAGGATGCGCGGCAGAACCTTTCGCGCGGACTCCAGATCGGCGCCCTCCAATAAGCAGGCGAGATCCTCCGCGAGGCCTTCTTCGGGGCGCTGGGCTTCCAGGGCGGCGCCAAGGATGGCATCGAGAATCGCGTAGGGCGCCAGGCTCGCTTCGTCGGTTTGCCCTGGGCGCAGCTCGGCGGTGGGCACTCTGCTGAGGATGCCCGGCGTGACGGCTTCGCCCAATTCCTGGGCAAGGGCGTAGACGCGGGCCTTCAGGCAGTCTCCAAGGATCGAAAAAGCGCCGATGCCGTCGCCGTAAAGCGTGAAATAGCCCGTGGCGGCTTCGCTCTTGTTGCCGGTGTTGAGCGCGGCCATCCGCTCGGTGCCCAGCAGCTGGTGGACCGCGGGTTCCGAAGTGAGCGCCATGAGCAGCAGGGCCCGGGCGCGGCTCTGCAGGTTCTCGTCCGTGACCGAAAAAGCGCGATCCGGAAAGACGGTTTTCAGGGCCGACGCGGCTCCGGCGAAGGGTGCGCCGGCATCCAGGCAAAGCCATTTGATCCCCAGGCGCTGAGCCTGATCCTTGGCCAGCTCCAGGCTTTCGCCGCTGGAATAGGCCGTCGGCAATGCTACGCCAAGGACGCGATGCGGACCTAAAATTTCAGTCGCGAGGGCCGCCACCACGGAGCTGTCAATGCCACCGGAAAGGCCTATGACCACTGCCTCAAGGCCCTGCTTGGAGAGGTTGTCGCGCAACCCCATGCCAAGAGCATCGCGGAGCCAGGCGCCTTCGTTCGGGTAAACGGGCCATGAAGATCCGATGGCCTCGGTGTCCACCCACACGATACCTTCGGTGAAGCGCTGGCCTCCCTGCCAGCTTCCATCGGGCCGCACCAGGCAGGAGCCGCCATCGAACAGGTGCCAGCTGTCGGCGCCCACACGATCGGCATAGATGAGCGGCATTCCGTGTTTTTTCGCGAGGCCCTGGATCAGCTTTTTTCGTTGCTGTTCCTTCGATGGGATGGTCCAGGGCGCAGCCTGGCCCGCGGGCGGCCAGGAGCCGAGCATCGTGGGGCTGGCGGAGGCGTTGAGCAGCAGCGTGGCGCCCGCCTTGGCGAGATCGGCGATGGGATCGCAGGCATACCGGACGGGCATGGCACTGAACTCCCGATCGGCCCAAAGATCCTCGCAAATGGAAAGGCCCATGCGATGACCACCGTGCTCGATGAGCTTTGGCGTTTCCGGTGAAGGTTCGAACCAGCGGTGCTCCTCGAATACGTCGTAGCTGGGCAGCAGCCGCTTCCGGATGACCTGGCGGACACTGCCGTCCTGGCACCACCACAGCTCATTGAAGAGGCGGCCCGAGGGACTTGGGCTGAACGTCCCGAAGACCAGCGGCACCAATCCGCTTAGTTTTGCCAGTCGCGCGGACTCAACAGCCACGCGGTTCCGCAAGCCGGTTTCCCACATGCGGTCCTCGGCCACATAGCCCACCACCGCCAATTCCGGCGTCACCGCCAGTTCAGCGCCGCCGGCCAGGGCGTTGGCATAGGCCGCCTCGATCGCGGCGCCGTTCGCGGCCGGGTCGCCGAGCTGTTGGTTCAACTGAAGCAAAGCAATTCGCATGGGTCTAGGATACCGATTCGTGCGCGATGACGTTCAACGATGAAGAACCAGGCATCCCGTTGCCTACAGCTGCCTACAGCCCACAGCCTAGTGCCTACAGCCGCCACATCACCACCAGATCTCCACCCTTGTCCCGCCTTCCTCGCGCTTGTCGAAACGCAGATCCGCGCCCTGAGCGTTGATCCACTTCAAGGCCAGGGGCAGGCCCAGGCCGGTGCCATCGGGACGGCCGCTTTCAAAGGGCCGCAGCATCTGCACCAGAGTGTCCTCGCCCATGCCGGGACCCTGATCGAGGATCTGGATGCGGCCCTCCTCCACCACCACGCGGATCTCGCCCCCCGCGGGGTGGCCTGGCAGGCGTTCTCCAGGAGATTCAGCAGCGCCTGCTGCAGCAGCATGGCATCCGCCATGGCGCGGCCTTGGCCTTCCAGCTTCAGCGCGCGGCCGTGGCTCAAAGGCCGCCTTCCGATCTCGGTGATGGCGGCGCGGGCCACTTCTTCCAGGTTGGTTTCCGAGTACTCCGGCTCCAAGGGCTTGGCCCATTGCAGGAATTTCTGGATGACGCGGTCCAGCCCCTCCACTTCGTCCAGCAAGTCCTTTGACACATCCACGTGGCCCGCGCGGTAGAGCAGCTGGCCGTGCCCTTTGAGCACCGCCAAGCCATTCTTCAACTGGTGCGCCACGCCCGCGGTCATCTCCCCCAGTTCCGCGAACCGCTCCCGCAACTGGCGGCGGCGATCCTCCGCTTCCTGCTCGGTGATGTCTTCAAAGGAGAGCAGAGCCCCTACCTGGTTCGGCGCCTCGATGCGCCGCAACCGCCAGCGTTTCGGCACTCCATCGGTATTGTTCCCATCGCACCGCCAGCCGGGGCCGGGCTCCCTGCGAAGACCCTCCAGCAGCCACGGAAAAGGCTCCAGCACGAAGGCGGCATCCAGGCCCACCACGCCGGGCTTCACGCCCAGCAACTCCCGGCCCATGGAATTGAGGGCCGCCACCCGGGATTTCTGATCCACCCACAGCAACCCGAAAGGCAGGGCGTCCACCAGTTTTTCGTGAACCGTTTGCAGCTGGCCGAGGGTGGCCGCCAGCTCCCCCCGCTCATGCAGGCTGTGGCTCACGGCGCCCAGCACCAGCAGCTCAGGATCTTCCTTAGGCTTGCGCCGGCCGCGAAACAACCGGATGCCAAAGATGGCTGCGCCAAAGAGCACCATCCCGATGGGGACGGCCATGAGGACGAGCGATTCAACGGGCTGTTTCATGGGAATCCAACCATCAGAATAGTGGCATTCATTCCTTGATTTCGAATTCTTGCTGGGAAGCGGTTAAATTTTCGATTTTCGATTTTCGATTTTCAATTGATGCTCAACCGGCGAGGGTATTCCCAATCGCAAAGCGTCAATCGTCAATCGGAAATTGGGAGTCTCCGATACCCTTATCGGATGGATCAGCATCCCATCTACATCCTGTCCGGCGGGTCCGGCGAAACCGCCCTGCGCATGGTCGCCGCGGCGCTCACCCAGTTCCACTCGGGCGACGTCTCCGTGGTGCGGCGCTTCCAGAACGTCTTCACCCACGAGGACATCGAACGGATACTGCAATTGGCGGCTGAAAAGCGGGCGGTGATCGTGCACACCATCGTGAGCCGCGAGCAGCGCATCTTCCTCGACCAGCGTTGCGCGGATCTGCGGCTCACCCAAGTGGATCTCTTCGGGGACTTGCTGAACACCTTGGGCCTCTACCTGCGGGAGAGCCCCGATGAGCGGCCCGGCCTTTTCCACGCCGTGGGGGACCGCTATTTCAAGCGCATCGAGGCCATCGAATTCGCGCTGAAGTATGACGATGGCGCGGATCTTTCGGGCATCGCGACGGCGGACATCGTGCTGGTGGGCCTTTCGCGCACCAGCAAGACGCCGCTGTCCATGTATCTCGCCATGGAGGGCCACCGGGTCATGAATGTGCCCTTGGTGCCCGGCGTGCCTGTGCCGCCCGAGCTGGATGGAATTCCCCAAGGCCGTATCGTGGGCCTCACCATCCAGCCCGACCGCCTGCAGGAGATCCGCTTGAATCGCTTGTCGCGGCTCGGCGCGGGCGGCTTCGCCGACAAATATAGCGACATGGGGCACATCCTGGAGGAGCTGACCTTCGCCGAAGGCGTCTTCAAACAGCACCGCCGCTGGCCGCTCATTGATGTGACGGGCAAAAGCATCGAGGAGACCGCGGGGCTGGTGCTGGACCGCGTCTTCGGCAAGGAGCGGGCCGTATGAAGGAGCTGCTCGCGCGCTACCGGGCCGTGCGCCAGGCGACTGACGGCCTGGCCGCGCCCCTCACGCCCGAAGACCAAGTGGTCCAGGCCATGGTGGATGCGAGCCCCACCAAGTGGCATCTGGCGCACACCACCTGGTTCTTCGAAACGTTTCTCTTGGTCCCAAACCTTCGGGGCTATGGGGTTTTTGATCCCGCCTACGGCTTCCTCTTCAACAGCTACTACAACGCCATCGGGGAAAGGCAGCCCAGGGCCCAGCGGGGCCTCCTCACTCGGCCAAGGCTGGAAGAAGTCCTCGCCTATCGGCGCCATGTGGACGCGGCCATGGACGTGCTTCTTCAGGGCCCGGCCATGGCCGCCGCGGCCCTGGTGGAATTGGGGTTGAACCATGAGCAGCAGCACCAAGAATTGCTCCTCACAGACATCAAATATTTGTTTGGCTCCCAGCCCTTGAGGCCCGCCTACCGTGTTGTTCCATCCCGTCCGCCCACACCCTCGACACCACTGGACTGGATCGCCTTCGACGAAGGCCTGCGCACCATCGGACACGATGGAAACGGCTTTGCCTTCGATAACGAAGGGCCGCGCCACAGGGTCTTCCTGGGCGCCTTCGAGCTGGCTTCCCGGCCCGTGACCAGCGGAGAATACCTAGCCTTCATCCAGGACGGCGGCTACGAGAGTCCCGAGCCCTGGCTCGCGGACGGCTGGGACGCGGTGCGCGCCCATGGCTGGGAGGCTCCGCTTTACTGGCGAAAAACAGAAGCCGGCTGGAAGGTGTTCACGCTCCAGGGCGAAGAGGATCTGGACCCCGGAAAACCCATCTGCCACCTGAGCCACTTCGAGGCGGACGCCTACGCCCGCTGGGCCGGCGCGCGCCTGCCCACGGAATTCGAATGGGAAGCCGCCTCGGGCCACCCAGGCCTTTCCAGCCTGTTGACCGGTGTTTGGGAATGGACCGCCAGCGCCTACCTGCCTTACCCAGGGTTCCAGATCGCGGAAGGCGCCGTGGGTGAATACAACGGCAAATTCATGAGCGGGCAGATGGTGCTGCGGGGCGGCAGTGTCGCCACGCCACCCTCCGATCTTCGATCCACCTACCGGAATTTCTTCCCGCCCGCGGCGCGCTGGCAGTTTTCGGGATTAAGATTGGCGCGGTAGACGGAATCAACCTCATCCGTTTAGCCTGATTCGATGCCTGAATCCCGCGTCGCCTCCCCCCTGATGGATGAAGTCCGGGCCGGGCTCTTATCCAGCCCCAAGCGCCTTCCGCCGGCCCTGTTCTACGACTCGGCCGGCTCCGCCCTCTTCGAGCAGATCACCGAATTGATCGAGTACTATCCCACGCGCACTGAACGCGGAATCCTTGAACGCCACGGGGAGGACATGCTTCACACGGCTGGATCCGAACTTGAAATGCTGGAGCTCGGATCCGGCAGTTCCGCCAAGACCCATCTGCTGCTGCGCGCGCTCCTGGAGCGCCAGGAGCACGCCAGCTACGCGCCTATTGATGTGAGCCTCAGCGCGCTGGAGCAAGCGAAAGCCACCTTGGCTGAAGTCTTCCCAGGTCTTGAGGTCCGGCCCATCCACGGGGATTTCCTCGAAGGCCTGGCCTCGCTGGATGGGAGCCGGAGGAAACGCCTGGTGCTTTTCCTCGGCTCCACCATCGGCAATTTTGATCCCGCCCACGCGACGGATTTTCTGCGGGCGGTGCGTGAGAACCTCCATCCCGGAGACGCCCTGCTCATCGGCATGGACTTGGCCAAAACTCCTTCGGTCCTCATCCCGGCCTACGACGATTCGGCTGGAGTCACAGCCAAATTCAACCTGAACGTGCTGGCGCGCCTCAACCGGGAAGCGGGCGCGGATTTCAAACTGGAAGGGTTCAGGCACGTCGCGCGATGGAACGAGGCCGAGTCGCGGATTGAGATGCACCTGGAAAGCCGGTCACGGCAGTCCGTTCGCGTCGCGGCCCTGGATTTGGACCTCAGCCTTGATAAAGGCGAACGCATCCACACCGAGAACAGCTACAAGTATCGTCCCGGCGCGGGCGAAGCCATCCTCCGCGATGCGGGCTGGACGCTGGAACGTACCTGGACCGACGAGCAGAATTGGTTCGCCCTACACTTGGCCCGGCACTGAAACCAGGCATTTTCGATTTGCGATTTTCGATTGACGATTGGGGGGCTGGCAATTGCGATACCAATGGCCTCGGATTCATCAACTCTTAACTCTTAACTCTTAACTCTTAACTCTTAACTCTTAACTCTAAACTC
>JAJYMZ010000230.1 GCA_021786615.1 Acidobacteriota bacterium | reverse complement strand
AGGGTTGAAGTCAGACCCTTGAGGAAGGATTCCAGCCAGATGATGGACTCGATGTCCAGGTGGTTGGTGGGCTCGTCCAGCAGCAGCACATCGAACTTGCCCAGCAGAACCTTGGCCATGGAGACGCGCATTTTCCATCCGCCGGACAAGGCGCCCACATCGCCGTCTATCTGTTCATCCTCGAAACCCAGCCCTTGCAGACAGGCGCGGGCCCTGGCTTCCAGCTCGTAGCCGCCCAGGTGCTGGTACTCCTCCTGCACATGGCCGAAGCGTTCAATGACGGCATCCAGCTCATCACCACGCTCGGGATCCGACATGGCGTGTTCCAGAGCCATCAGCTCGTGGTGCAGGTCGCCGAGACGGCCGCTGCCAGCGATGGCCTCGTCCAGCACCGGGCGGCCGGACATCTCATCCACTTCCTGGCGGAAGTAGCCGATGGTCATTCTTTTGGGCAGGCTCACGGTGCCGTCGTCGGCCACCTCCTCGCCCATGATCATGCGGAACAGCGTGGATTTCCCGGCGCCGTTGGGACCCACCAGGCCCGCCTTCTCCCCGTCATTGAGCTGGAAGTCCGCGTCAATGAAGAGCACCTGCTTGCCATATTGCTTGCTGACATTGGAAAACGAGATCATGGGACTCCAGCGTTGCGGCGCCCGCGGGCTTCCATGGATGCGGCAGGAACCTCGCGTGAGGGCGAATCCTCTAGTCTATCGGCGGGTGGCGGCTGCCCAAAGCCAAGATCCCGTACTACCCTTGAATCGCTGCTCATTCTTGGAAAGCTGCCAGGCGGAGTATGCTCTGCGCGGGGGCATCGTGGAACACGGAAAACCTGAAGATGCCTATGGCAAGATCCAGTACCGGGGCCTCATCGCTTGGCCCGAGCGCCTGCGCCGGGAGAAACCCTTGCTGGAGCGGGTGCTGGGGACGGCTCCCATCAAGTCGCTCTTGGATCTCGGCTGCGGCACAGGGGAGCACAGCCGTTTCCTGCGATCACTGGGATTCGAAGTATCGGGTGTGGATGCTTCCGAGGCACAACTCCGCGCCGCCCGGGAGGCGGATCCCGATGAAGAAGGTGATGTGCACCCACGCTATGTCCAAGGCGACCTTGGTTCTATCGGTTCACTCGTCCCAGCCGGTTATGGCGGGGCCATCTGTCTGGGTAACACCTTGCCGCACCTCAGGGAGGCTGGAACCCTTCAGCGCTTTTTGGACGAGCTGGCCAGCCGCCTGGTTTCCGGCGCGCCCCTCCTCTTGCAACTTCTGAATTACGACCTGATTCTGGATGGTGGCGAACGCACATTTCCATTATCTCTGCGACCAGGCGAAGCGCCAGGCGAGGAGATCATCTTCATGCGTTTGATGACGCCACGGCCCGACGGAACGCTGATCTTCACGCCCGCCACGCTTCGATACCGCCCAGGATTGGAATCCCCTTTGGAGCTGGTTTCCGCCCAAAATGTCCAGCTTCGCGGCTGGCGACGCTCCGAACTTGAAGGGGCTCTCCAAGCCGCTGGTTTCGAGGTATTTGAGACATTCGGCAGCATGACGGGTGATCCCTGGAATCCTGAAACCTCCGACCTGGTCCTGTGGGCGACGAAAGCCTGATACCCAATCCGCCTGGGCCTTGGGGGACAATCAGGCCATGACCGATCAGATCCAGCCCCACAAACGCAGGGTGCGCTACAAGGGCGCCAACCCCCGCCGTTTCCAGGACAAGTACAAGGAACTCAATCTCGAGGCCGATGGAGTCGAATTGCAGAAGATCCGGGCTCGAGGCCAGACGCCCGCGGGCACCCACCGTCCCATCTGTGTGCGGGAAATTCTTGAAATACTTGCGCCCAAACCTGGCGAGACGGGCCTGGACGCCACCTTGGGCTTCGGCGGCCATGCGTCGGAAATCCTGCCGCGGCTGGTGCCTGGTGGCCGCCTCTTCGCGCTGGACGTGGATCCCATCGAACTGCCCCGGACCGAAGCGCGGTTGCGGGCCGCGGGGTTTGGCGAGGACATGCTGGTGGCGCGCCGCATGAATTTCGCGGGGCTGCCGCATCTCCGCCCGGACATCGGCGACGGTTTTGATTTCGTGCTGGCGGACCTGGGGGTCTCCTCCATGCAGATTGACAACCCCGCCCGTGGCTTCACTTACAAGGCCGAAGGCCCCCTGGATCTGAGGCTCAATCCCCAGCGGGGGCGTCCAGCTTCGGCGCTGCTGGAGAGCCTCGATGAATCAGAACTCGTGGAACTGTTGCGTGAAAATTCTGACGAGCCATTTGCCGAAGCCCTGGCCCATGCCGTCATATCGGAAGCCAGCAAGAAACCCATCCTCACCACCACCCAGCTCGCGGATCTGGTGCGCCGCGTGGCGCGGGCGGAGTGCGGCGCGGGCACCTTGGAAGAGGACACCCGGGCCACGCTGCAGCGCACGTTCCAGGCCCTTCGCATCGCCGTGAATGATGAATTCAAAGTGCTGGACCAATTCCTCGCCTACCTGCCCCATTGCCTGAAACCTGGTGCCAGGGTGGCCATCCTCTCCTTCCATTCCGGTGAAGATCGCCGCGTTAAGAAAGCTTTCCAGCATGGCCTTCGGGCAGGCATCTACTCCAGCGTGGCGCAGGAACCTATCCGCGCTTCCTTCGAGGAACGCCGGGGCAACCCGCGCTCCAGCTCCGCCAAATTGCGTTGGGCCGTGAAGGCGGGTTGAACCTCTACAAGTCTTCATGCTCACCGTGGGGGGCTCCACCATCCATGGGTGATTTTCCTGGAGGCGGTATAGTCCCATGGGGTGTGTAGCTTGCATCGTCAACGGTGCGGTCCCTTGGGAGGTTGCCATGGCGTTCAGCCAATTCAGTCCCAGCGCCATCCTGCTGATCCCGGGGCTGCTGCTGTTGATCATCGCCGGGCTGCTGCTGGCGGGCATCCGCCGAACCCATGGCTGGGGCCGCTTTCTGCGCAGCGCGGCCGGAATAGGCTTCCTGCTGCTCGCGTTGGCCATCGGGGGGCTCTCGCTGGCCCTGCACAATTATCTGCGTTTTGGGGACGATATCCCCGTGGCACGACTGTCCATGAAACAGCTCGGCCCCCAGCATTTCCAAGTCACCTTTGTCCCGGCTTCCGGTAGCACGCGCTTGCTGGACCTTCATGGGGATCAATGGGAGGTGGATGCGCGGGTAGTGCGCTGGAAAGTACCGGCGCAGCTGGTGGGCTTCCCGCCGCTCTATCAATTCGAACGCATCGGCGGCCGCTATCTCAACATTCTGCAGGAGCGAGAGGCCATGCGCAGCGTCCATGCGCTGAACGACAATCCCTGGTTCGATGTGTGGACGCTCAAGCACCGGTTTCCCCGCATGCTGCCATTCGTTGATGCGGACTACGGCAGCGGCGCCTATCTCCCGATGGTAGATGGTGGCCTTTTTGACCTTTTTCTCAATCCCCGTGGAGGGCTGGTGGCCAAACCGGCCGACGAGGTGACTAAACAGAAGCTCCATGAAGCGGGCTGGTAGGCCGCTTTCCCTTTGTCCGATCTTCCTAGTCTGTTAAGAATTTGCGGCCATGGATCAACAAACACACTTCTCAAGCTCCGAAATGATGGGATGGATCCGCGAGATGGCCTCGTTTGGCGCGAGGCGGGCAGGCTCGCCGGCTGGCCTCGCCAACGAAGATTACCTCATCAAAAAACTGCGGGAGTTTGGCCTCAGCGACATCCGCAAAGAGCCGATTCCGGTGGAATGCTTCCAGCCTGAAAAATCACGGGTCGAAGTCCACACCGGGACAGCCTGGAAACCACTCGCCGCCCAGTGGATCCCATACTGCCAGTTCACGCCTCTCGAAGGGATCGAATCGAACCTCGTCTATGCCGACTCGAATGCTTTCATCCATTCCGGTGATTGGTCAGGCAAAGTGGTCGTCACCGATATCGAATTTCCGCTCCTCGATGTGGAGTTGATCAGCAAGTTCTCCATGGGGAGACATGACCCCGGCGACACCCTCAAAGATGTTCGGCATCCGGCCACCTGGGTGCGGCTCGGGTGGCACCTCTACCGCAAGGCCTTCGAGCGGGGGGCGGCGGGATTCATTGGAATCCTGAAGGACCAGCCTGGCGGCTCCTGCCGGATGTACGCGCCCTATGGGTTCAAGGAAAAGGACATTCTCGACAAACCGCTTCCCGGCTTCTGGGTGGGCCGTGATGATGGCCCCGAGATTCGAAAACTTGCAAAGAGCGGGGCGAGGGTCCGATTGACGCTTACGGGCGAGCGCGCTCCATCCATGACACACAACGTCGTAGGGGAGATTCCAGGAGAGACTGACGAGTGCATTGTGTTGCATTGCCACCATGACTCGCCCTTCGTCTCTCCGGTGGAGGATGCCTCGGGCTGCTCGGTCATCCTTGCCCTCGCGAAACATTTCGCCCGCGGAAAGAAGCCGCGCCGGAAGCTCCTCGTCCTCTTCACCGCGGGCCATTTCTACGGCTCCATCGGCACCCGAACATTCATTGCTGACCATGTCCATGATGTGGTTCCCAAAGTCGCGCTGGAGATCACCGTTGAGCATGTGGCCAAAGAAGCGGTGGAGGACAGCCATGGCGCGCTGGCCGAAAGCGGCCTGGCCGAAGGCACCGGCGTGTTCTTGCCTTTCAATCAGGCCATGGTGGACGTGGTCCTCGCCAATCTCAAAGACAACGGTGTGGACCGCGCCTTCCTTCTACCACCCGAGGGCCCGCTCGGCCCCTACCCGCCGACCGATGGAGGCGACTGGTACAAGGCAGGAGTTCCGCTGGTGAATTTCATCTCCAATCCTGTCTATCTTCTGAACGAGGAGGATGATTTCCATTGGGTGATGGAAAGCAGGCTGCCGAAGGTCGCCGGTGCTGTGGCAGGGATCGTCCTGGCGACGGAGCAGCTTACGAAGGCTGAAATCGCCGCTGTGGGTTTCGCTGCCTACAAGCTCAAAATGAAACTCATCAAATACCTAGTTCTGGCTAAGACAACGAGATTAGGAACAAGGCCGGTCTATTGAAAGATTGCATTTCGGAAATCTGTGTGGAAATCCGGGCCTTGTTGACGGAGCTCACGGTCAAGCAAGAAATTTCTCTTGAATCCTGAGTAAGTCTTGACATTCCATAGCCTAGGAATAAATTATCTATAAATAGATAATATTATCGAGATATCAATATGAAAAATGCCAAGCAAGCCCACCTAAGATCAGGCATCGCCGGGAAAATCCGGGCCTTGAGATGGGACCGGCATTGGACCCAGGTGGAGCTGGCCAGAAAACTGGGTCTGTCCCAAGGGCGCTACTCGGAAATTGAGCGGGGCCAAGGCTCATTCACGGCGGAGCAGTTTCTGGAAATCTTGAAACTCTTCCATGTCCCTGTCTCTCACTTTACAGAGCCGGAGAAATGGGACGGTCCGGAGACCGCAAACGCTCCCATGCGATTTGGAACCGGGCATCTTCATGAGTCCCCGACTGTCCTTCCCAGTGATCTTAAGGAAGCTTTAGGGTATGTGCCGAAGAGGAGTACAGGACGTAGCTTGCCGAATTCCCTGGAGATGGACTGGGATTGACCTTCCATGGGCAACCACACTGCTCCTGAGGCACACCAAGATGGGTCCGACGCCTCACGGGAAATCACCATGGACGTTCGAATGCCTTCCCGAATGCTTTTCGACGAAGGAGATGGAAGGTCTTGGAAAGTGGTGGCCAAATTGAAGGAGGCGGTACTTCATTTTGATTGCATAGACATGGGTGAATACCCGATTGTAAATCAATAATTGTTTCAATGATTAACATTTATCCTTTGGTATGAGATGTGCTCTTTGGGTAAATGGTCAAGGAGGCCCAAATGCAGGATAAGTTGGCAACATTGGTATTGCCCACAGTGCTCGCCATGTTCGGCTGCGCGCCCGCTTTCGCCCAAGTCCGGATAGGACTGGATTTCGGAGCGGTACGCATCCGCATCGCGCCTGAAGCTCCTCCTCGGCCCCGATGGGAAAGAAGGACAGCCCGCCCTGGCCCGCACTATGTTTGGATCGCGGGTTACTGGGACCGTCAGGGCGACCAGTGGGGTTGGGCCCCGGGACGTTGGGAAGAGCCCTCCCAAAGAGGTTCCACCTGGATCAGGCCCCAGTACCGGCGAGAGGGCAGAGTCTATCGTTACGAGCCAGGCCGGTGGTCCTATCAGCGTTTGGAAGAAGGGGAGGACTACAGCCGCTGGCGCGCTGAACACGGCCGGGGACACGACAACGGCAGGGGCCGCGGCAGGGGCCACGGCAGGGATCGTGAACATGATGATCACCACCGGGACGACTGATCTGTCATCGCCTTGAAATTCAGGGGCAGGAGAGGCATTTCTCTCCTGCCCCTGATATGTATCCGGGGGGAAACCACGCATGCGTGGTTTCCTGTTCGCTTCGCTCACTCCGTCCCCCCGGACCCCCCACCTCTTGGTCGGGGGACCCGCCCATGAGGTCTTTTGACAGTCTTTCAAGGCGCTGGCCTCAGGGCCTGCGAATTCACTAGCTTCCGGGGTGCTAATCTTTGACCTGGGGAACTGGGCGCGCTGTGACGTGTTGCAGCGAACGAGAGGGACATCCTGATGGACGCCGCGCTTCCGGAACGCATCGCTTTTCTGGGCGGCTATGAGCCGCGGCTTTGCGGCATCGCTACCTTCACCACCGATATCTGCGAGGCGGTGGCCGCCGCCACTCCTGCGTCCGAGTGTTTCGCGGGGGCGGTGAACGATCGGATCGAGGGCTATGAATATCCGTCCCGCGTGCGCTTTGAATTGGGCGAAAAGGATCGGGATTCCTATCGGCGCGCTGCGGACTACCTGAACTTCAACAATGCGGATGTGCTGTGTGTTCAGCACGAATTCGGCATCTACGGGGGGCCCGCTGGCAGCCATCTGCTGGCTTTGCTCCAAGAAGTGCGCATGCCGGTGGTGACCACCTTGCACACGCTCTTGCACGAGCCCAATGCCGACCAGCGGAAGGTGATGGAGGGGCTCATCCGGCGCAGCGATCGGCTGGTGGTGATGGCCCGGAAGGGCGCGGAAATCCTGCGGGAGACCTATGGAGTGCCCGCGGCCAAGGTGGATATCATTCCCCACGGGATCCCGGACATGCCCTTCGTGGATTCCAGCGCCTACAAGGCGCAACTTGGCGTGGAAGGCCGCGTGGTGCTGCTCACCTTCGGGCTCATCGGGCCGGGAAAGGGCATCGAGTACGCCATCGAAGCGCTGCCGGAAATCGTGAGGCGTCATCCCAATGTGGTCTACCTGGTGTTGGGAGCCACCCATCCCCATCTCATTGCCCGGGAGGGTGAGAAGTACCGCCTCAGCCTGGAGCGACTGGCTGAGGATCGCGGAGTCAAGGGGCATGTGATTTTTTACAACCGCTTCGTGTCGCTGGATGACCTGAAGGAGTTCATCGGCGCTACGGACATCTACCTTACGCCCTATCTCAATGAAGCACAGATCACCTCAGGTACCCTGGCCTACGTCTTCGGAGCGGGCAAGGCCGTGGTCTCCACCCCCTATTGGCACGCTCAGGAATTGCTTGCCGATGAACGGGGCATCCTGGTGCCCTTCCGAAATCCCCACGCCATCGCTGAGGGCGTGTGCGCCTTCCTCGATGATCCGGCGCTGATGCAGAAGACGCGAGAAAATGCCTACGCTTTCGGCCGCACGATGATCTGGCCCCAAGTGGCCAAACGTTTCATCGAATCGTTCCAGCGCGCCGGAGCCGACCGGAAGGCCACACCCCGCAAAGCCTTCGCCGGATGGACCCTGGCCAGCCGGCCCTATGATCTGCCGCCGCTGAGGCTGGATCACATCGTCTGCATGAGCGATGGCACCGGCATTCTCCAGCACGCCACCTTCAATGTTCCCAACTTCAACGAAGGCTATTGCACCGACGACAACGCGAGGGCCTTCATCCTGTGCAACCTGCTGGATGAACCCGGCGGCCACCACCCCGCCGAAAATCTGGACCGCATGGCCACCAGCTACCTGGCCTTCCTGTCCGCCGCCATGAATCGCGAAACAGGCCGTTTCCGCAATTTCATGAGCCACACACGGCAATGGCTGGAGCAGGCGGGGAGCGAGGACAGCCATGCGCGGGCGCTCTGGGCCCTGGGCACGGGCGCGTCTCGTTCGCACAACGAAGGTCACCGGAAGCTGTCCGCGCAGCTCTTCGAGCGGGGGCTCTCCGCGGCGGATTCGTTCACCTCGCCGCGGGCCTGGGCCTTCACGCTGATGGGCATCCACGAGTACCTGAACCCCTTCCCCGGTCATTCCAGGGCGAAGGCGTTGCGAGAATCGCTGACCCATAGGCTCGTGGAACGATGGAAGCGCTGCGCAACCGAAAACTGGCCCTGGTTCGAGTCAAGCGCCACCTATGAAAACGCGCGGCTGTCCCAGGCGCTTCTCCTCAGCGGTCAAGGGATGCCCAATGCGGAAGCCTTGGAGATCGGCCTCAAGTCATTGAGCTGGCTAGCTTCGGTCCAGAAGACCCAAGCCGGCCATTTCCGGCCCATCGGCAGCAACGGGTTCTATGAAAGAGACGGGGCGCGGGCGGATTTCGATCAGCAGCCGGTGGAGGCCCAGGCGATGGTTTCCGCGTGCATCGAAGCCTTCCGCGCCACCCAGGATGAAGCCTGGTCGCGGGAGGCGAAGCGGGCCTTCGAGTGGTTCCTGGGCCGCAATGATCTGGCTCTGCCCCTTTACGACTCCAGCAGCGGAGCGTGCAGCGACGGGCTGCACCAGGACCGGGTCAACGAGAATCAGGGCGCGGAATCCACCTTGGCCTTCCATCTTTCCCTTGCTGAAATGAACTACCCCGAATACATGGTGGCTCCTCCTTTGAATAAGGGCCTATGACTCCCATCACCATCCACCGCCACGGGACTACCCTGCTGCCCGAAAGCGCCCGGGTCATCATCCGGCCCTTCATTCCCTCCAGCACCCATCGCATAAATTCGATCATCAGCCGCGTGCTGGGCCTGAGCGAGGAGGAAGCCGCACGGGACTTGGAGACCGTGCTCAAGGAGTTCGACTCCAGACATCTCGATATCGAATCGCCCTTGCTCGCGAATTTCGACAGGGTGGTTCCCAGCATCTCCACAAAAATCCCCATTTCCAAGCTCTGCCGGCTCCTCATCGGCGCTCTTTTTTCGGGGGAATACGCGCTGGAATCCGCCGCGCTCTTCAACCCCTCCATGGTTCCCCACCCGGATCAGGTTGGCGTCCCGGAAGGCAGCCTCCGGTTCATCATGAGTCTGCGTGCCACAGGCGAAGGGCATGTCTCCTCGATGGAGTTCCGCACCGGCCTCATCGCTGAAGGTGGCGACATCCATTTGGACCCCATCTCACGCTTCGTCACAGTGCCGAAACTGGAACCCAACCCCAAATACCAAAAAGCGCCCTTCATCGCCAAGCTAAGCGAAATGGGTTTTGACAATGCTCATTCAACCAGCATATTGGAGCCACTGGGCGCTACCTTCAGGCGGAGCGAGCTGGACGAAAGCATCCAGCGCCAGCGGCGCGAGACGAAGCCCGTCACGAGATTCCTCACAAGCACGGTCCGCCGCATCCAATGGCTCGCCGACTCCAACTACGAAGTCCATTTCTCACCCCACCTCGCCATGAGCGAGCGCATTCTCTTTCCCATCTCGACGAATGAAAGCAATGGCATCGAAGACGCCCGCTTCGTCCGTTTCACCGACGACGATGGGGCGGTGATGTATTGCGCCACCTACACCGCCTACAACGGCCATGCCATCCTCCCCCAGTTCATCGAAACCCAGGACTTCCTCAACTTCAGGGTGCTCACTCTCAACGGCAGCGCCGTGCAGAACAAGGGCATGGCGCTCTTTCCCCGGCGCATTGATGGGCGCTACGCCATGCTTTCCCGGCAGGACGACGAGAACCTCTTCATCATGTTCTCGGACAATCCCCACTATTGGAGCGACCCGAAGCTGCTCATGCGCCCGGTGGAAATCTGGGAGTCCGTGAAGATCGGGAACTGCGGATCTCCCCTCGAAACCGAAGCGGGCTGGCTGGTCCTCACCCATGGCGTTGGCCCCATGCGCAAGTACAGCATCGGCGCTGTCTTGCTCGACCTGCAGGATCCGACGAAGGTCATCGGCCGATTGCGGGACCCGCTCCTGGCGCCGGAAGAGTCCGGCAGAGAAGGCTACGTGCCCAATGTGGTGTACAGCTGCGGATCCCTGATCCATGGCCGGAATCTCATTCTTCCCTATGCCATGAGCGACCGGGCCACCGCCATCGCGTGTGTCAACCTGGATGAACTGCTGGGTGCGCTACAGGCCTGAACCAGGAGTGGGCTACCGCTTCCAGGTCAGGAACATCCCCATGGTGGCCAGGAACATGACGGCGGTCGCGATCCACCCGATGGAACGCAGCAGTCCCGACCTCAGCGCGAATCTCCCCATGACCTTGGGGTTGCCCACCATCAGCATGACCACCACCATGATGGGCACCGCCACGACTCCATTGATGACGGCGCACATGAACAGGGCCTTGATGGGTGTGATGTGGAGATGCTTCTGCACGATGGGGAAATTGATGAAGAGGCCCAAGGCGGTGGCTGCGGATAGCACCGTATAGAACCCCTTGGCCTCCTCGGGCTTCCGGTCCAGGCCCGTCCGCCATTTGCGCGCTTCGCCGATGGCGTAGGCCGCCGAACCGGCCAGTACGGGCACCGCCAGGAGCCCCGTGCCGATGATTCCCAGGGCAAACAAGGTGAAGGCGAAGCGGCCCGCGAGGGGCCGGAGGGCTTCGGCGGCCTGGGTGGCGGTCTGGATGTCAGTGATGCCGCGAACGTGCAGTGTGGCGCCGGCCGCCAGGATGATGAAGAACGCGACGAGGTTGGAAAAGAACATGCCGACCAGGGTATCGAGACGAATGCGGCCGAACTGGACCCGGGCCTGCCAAGGCTCCTTGCTCAGAGCCTCCTCATCCTGGTGGTCCCGGATTTCTTCGGTCTCCTGGGAGGCTTGCCAGAAGAACAGATAGGGGCTGATGGTCGTTCCCAGGATGGCGATGAAGGTCGCCCAGTAGTTGCCGCTGAGGGTGAAGGTAGGGATCAGGGTTCCCAGCGCCACCTCTTTCCAGGGCACTTTCACGATGAACGCGGTAGCCACGTAGCTGAACAGCACGAGGGTCATCCATTTGAGATAGCTGGAATAGCGCTGGTAGGCGACGAACACCTCCAGCACGAGGCACAGGGCGGCGAAGCCGATGGCGCCCGGCTGGCGCGGGCCGGTATGGCCGTCCCGGCCGCTTTCCATCACCGCCTCCAGCGCCACCCCGCGCCCGCGCGCCACGGCCCGGCCGAGACCGATCGCGGTGCCGGAAGGCGCGTCCACCTTGTGCCGGTGGTGGGCCTCGATCACCTCGATGTCGTAGCCGGTCGCCAGGGCCTGCGCCGCCATGGCCAGCAGCTTCAGCGTGACGTTGACGCCCACGCTCATG
>JAJYMZ010000170.1 GCA_021786615.1 Acidobacteriota bacterium | reverse complement strand
CACCACCTTCGAGCCTGACTACTACGTGAACGAAGTGAACCAGCCCATGCAGGAGCGCATTCCTTCCACCAGCGTCTGCAAGCTCAAATCAGGCTGGGGCGGTCTCTACGACACGAATTCCGCTGATCACAACGCCATTGTGGGCTGGCACGCCAATCACCCCGGCCTGTTGCTGCAAGTGGGCTACAGTGGCCACGGCGCCATGGAATCGCCGGCCATGGGCATCTGCCTGGCGGAGCTGATCATCCACGGCGAATACCGCACAATAGATTGCACACCCCTTCGCTGGAGCCGTTTCCGCGAAGGGCAGCTCATCCATGAAACCATCGTGATCTGAATGGCAACAGTGCCAATCCTTCATCGGAGATTCATTGTTCGAACATCTTTCGCTTCCCACGGTCCTGGTCAGTTACACATCTTTGCTGTTCTCATTGAGCGTCCACGAGGCTTCCCACGCTTCCATGGCCTACGTGCTGGGTGACGACACCGCCGCGCGGCAGGGACGAATGAGCCTCAACCCCGTAGCGCACATCGATCCACTGGGCACGGTAGTCTTCCCACTGATGGGGCTCATACTGGGCGGTTTCTTCATTGGCTGGGCCAAACCAGTCCCATTCAATCCTGTCAACTTTACGCGCAAGGTCCGGATGAAGACTAGCGGGGCCTTGGTGTCGGTTGCCGGGCCAGCCTCTAACGTCCTATTGAGTTTTATTTTTCTGGCGGTCATGTGCCTTTCCATTCGTTTTTCCACGCCCGATGGGGAAGGGCGATGGCAACTCCTGAAGGCATCCATGCAGGGGCCGGATACGCTTGCGAACATGGGTCTGCCAATGGGACGCGTGCTGCTCCTGAGCCTGGGAGGAGCGTTGGTGTACATGAACGTGCTGCTGGCGGCTTTTAACATGCTTCCATTGGGTCCGCTGGATGGTGCGGGCGTGCTGCGTGGCGTGCTTCCCGACCGGTGGCTGCCCCGATACGACTTTTACCGCTACCACCGATTCACGATGCCCATCCTGTTCCTGCTTCTGCTTACGGGAGTCGTATCGTTCTTTTTAACACCGGTGTTGGGGTTCCTTTTTTGGATCCTTACCCCCATTGCCAGATTCATTCTTGGAGCCTGAAATGCAGCGTGTTCTTTCGGGCATCCAGCCTTCCGGGTCCCAGCACATCGGCCATCTGGTGGGAGCCCTGGACAATTTCGAAAAGCTCCAGCATGGCAACGAGGCCTTCTACATGATCGTGGACTGGCACGCGCTCACGTCGAAGTATGAGGCCGTGGAAGAAATCTGGCCCGCCACCGAGGAACTCACGGCCTGCTTCCTGGCCACGGGATTGGATCCCGAAAAAGCGACGATCTTCATCCAGAGCCAGGTGAAGGAACATGCGGAGCTGCACTTGCTCCTGAGCATGATCACACCGCTTTCATGGCTGGAGCGCGTGCCCACCTACAAGGAAAAACTGCAGAACTCCGTGGCGGATCTCAGCAGCTACGGATTCCTGGGCTACCCGCTGCTCCAGACCGCCGACATCATCATCTACAAGGCCGACAAGGTGCCCGTGGGCGAGGACCAGCTCTTCCATCTGGAGTTGGCCCGGGAAGTAGTGCGCCGTTTCAATTTCCTCTATCGGAAGGAAGTGTTTCCAGAGCCCGCCGCCGTGCTCACCAAGACCCCAAAAGTGCCCGGCCTTGACGGCAAGAAGATGTCAAAAAGCTATGAGAACTGCATCTACCTGCGGGACACCGACCCGGAAATCCTGGAGAAGTGCACGCGCCAGATGGCCAGCGACCCGGCCCGCGTCAAGCGCACAGATCCCGGCAATCCGGACATCTGCCCGGTATTCGAATTCCATAAGCTCTTCAGCGACGACGAGACCCTCCAGATGGTCAACACCGAGTGCCGCCGGGCGGGCATCGGCTGTTTCGACTGCAAGAAGAAAGTGGCCGAAGCCATGATCCGGCGCATCGCGCCCGTCCGTGAGCAGATCGAGGATCACCTAAAGCACAAGGACCATTTACGCGATGTCTTGCGCACAGGCAGCGCCAGGGCCCGGCAGGTGGCCCAGACCACCATGGCCGAAGTGCGCCAAGCCATGAAGCTGCCCACTCTGTAAGGGAATCTTGGGCTTGCGAAACCCCTTCCCCTTGCTACACTGGATCGTCGGTTCCTTAGCTCAGTTGGTTAGAGCAGCTGACTCTTAATCAGCGGGTCCAGGGTTCGAGTCCCTGAGGAACCACCAAAGAACACAAGACTTAGGCCCACCCTCAAAAGTGGGCCTTTTCGTTCCTCATACATCCCAGCAACCAAAGGAAAGCCCTGGGGGCCCCCATGGATTTCAAGTACCAGGGCACGACAAAGGCGCTACGCCAGCAGCTCCGGGGCCATCTTTCAAGGTCTGCCCATGGCCTACGGGAGCCCAGCGAGCCTCAGTCCATCGCCTGGGGGCTGCTGAATGACTTCGAGCAGGCGGTGCAGATGCTCCACCGGTGCCAGGGCTTAGCGGGAACGGAAAAGGGAATCGGTGCGGAGATTCATGCGTTCCTTAGTACCCGGGGGTGAAGCGGTACGATGTTCCGGGAGGATTATTCAATGAGCAATATTGATGATTTCAACATGATCGTGGGTCTCGTATTTTCGAAGCTTTACGAGAACTTCCCCGTAGGAGTTGACGTGGGCAGTGTCGAGATCACCACGCAGATCCTTGATGGAAAACTTACACGTGGAGAAGTGGCAAAGGATTTCGAGGGGCGATTCCCAGGAAATGATCCGTTTGCCGAATCTCTCCCAAGCCAAGAAGGTGATGAAGCCGAAAGGCTCTTCACTATCTACGAAGCCGCGATGAACTGGCTCGGGGCTGAAGGGTATATTCGATTTGATAACGAGGCTATTGCTCAGTATTTTGGGTGCGTTTTAACCCTCCGAGGGTTGCAAGCACTAAGCCTTGTGCCTGGGGGTATCACGACGAGCACTACCCTTGGAGACAAGATCATGGAAGCAACCAAAGAGGGTGCATTATCGGGTGTGAGAGAGTGGACAAAAAAGGCCTTCACAGAGATTCCCGCATGGGTCTACCGCGAGAGCACTAAGGCCTGGATGGAGCACAACAACCTCTGACCATAAAAAACGCCCCCATTGCTGAGGGCGCCTCTACAACCAGCCTGGGATCGGGGACAGGCTGGGAGCTTACGCGCTGACGGGGTTCAACAGCCCACCGGGGCGCATTTCCTTGATAAGCAGTTGCCGATTGTTGGCCTCCAGCATCCGGCCAAACTCGGCTGCGTTCTTGCCCGTGGTTTGGGTGTCTGACGTGGCCTTGCCATCGGTGATGGTGATATTCACGTTCGACTGGACCGAGGACGCCCCGCCGCCTTTGGGTGCGATGGTTTGGCCTGGTGGGGTCCAGGTATAGCCACCGCCCCCGCCGCCGCTGGTATTGAGGCTGCTGAGGTCATTGGACGAAAAGCCCGCGTTCCCGGCGTTGTCCTTAACGTCAAACCATCCGGTGATGACACCCAGGCCGATGTCCAACAGCTGCGCGAAGGCCCGGTTTGCCTGAAGCCGCGCGAGGTCTGCCAGGATCGAAGACACCATGCTTTTGAATGAGCCCTTGCCCGTGGTCACGAAGTTGGCAAAGGCGGTGCTCATGCCGTTGACACTGGTTTCCCAGGCTTCGCCCACCATGCCCGCTGCTGTTCCGGCCTGCTCCTGAAGTTTGATCCATTCCCGCTCGTATCCCTGAAGGCTGATTCCGCCTGAGTCCTGGATGGCCTTGAGCCGGGTCATATTCGCGAGCGCCCGCTCTTCTGGCGTTTGGTTCTGCTCTTCGATCTGCTTGCCTTCCGCCCGCATGGCCACATATTTCTTTCCCGCCTCGGTCAACTCTTCCCATGCTTTCTGTTCTGCGAAGAGCCGTTGCTCGGTGTTCAGGAATGGGAGCCGCGCTATTTCCTTCCGGCGTTCCTCGTACTTCAGCATGGGGTCTATGGCCTGCTCATACGCGGCTTTGATGGCCAGGGCATCGTCCAGTTGTTTCCCGCGAATCCCGCCGTTGTAAGAGCCAATGGAGGCCATCTCATCGTCAACGATCTTCTTCGTCTCGGCCAACTGCCTGAATTGCTGCACGAGGGTCAAGATGGGGCTTCCGGTGAGGCCCACCAATGAGGCTTTGTAATCTTCCAGGGCCGTCTTCCCGCCCATCAATGTGATGGCCTCTTCCTTCAGGGACTGGATCAGGCTGGACCGGTCCTTATTTGCTTCTGGGATCGAGGGCACGGTGGCCATGATTCGCGCATCGGCCTGGTTTCCCGCCTTAAAGCGCTCCAGGTCCGGGTCCACGGTTGCAGCCTTCGGCTTATCGCCAAAGTTATCGTCATACCACTTGGTCAGGGCTGTATTTCCGGTCCTGAATGGGTCCAGAAGATGGCCCTGTGTATAGGTGACTTGCTTCCCCGCCGTGAACGGGTTCAAGTATTTGTCCCAATCGTATGCGGCAACGTTCTTCAGTTCTTCCAGGGCACCCAGGAAGCCGCGCAAGATATCCGTCGCACCCGCGAAGAGGAAGCCCACGCCCTTGGCGGTATAGGCCAGGAAGTTGACGGACTCATTCGCGGTATTCGCCCCGCCTGACAGATCACCAAGTAGCTTGGTGAATTCGCCGAAGATCACGATATCGCTTGCCACCGCCCGCCCAAGTTCACCCAGGGCCACCGCGTTATCCCTGGCCCACTTCGCCATATCCTTCAGCGCATCGGCCAAGCCAAACACGGCGACCGTGAGGGCGGGTTGAAATACCCCCCCAAGGAGCACCTGGAGGTCCTGGGCGTAGCGCTGCATGGAAAACATCTGTTTGCCGGCGGTTCCCATGGACGCTTCATAGGCCCCAGCGCGGGTGGCGCCTTCCCGTAGGGTTTCATTCATGCGGATCTGAATCTTTTCCACGTTGGAAAGGGATTCAGCCGTCCGGCCATGCTCTTCCGCCCATTTCTTTTCCGCCACGCTGAAATTGGCGAATAGGCCCATCGTGTGCAGAATGCGAGGCTGGCCCGAAACAATGCCTTGCACCATGCGCTCGAACGCTTCAGAAGAGTTGATACCTGCGATCACAGCGGCATCTTGGGCCACGCGACCCAAGGCAGAGGCTTGGTTTAGGTCCAGTTGGGCCGCCGCCATGCGGGCAAGATTGTTTCGGCTCTCGATCATCGAAATGCCAGTGTCTTGAAGGCCCCTTTGGAGTGCGACCATTTGCGAAGACGTGTATCCCGCGTTCTGGCCGACTACGTTCATCGCCACGCCGAGGGTGTCATACCGAGCAGCCAGCATCACGGTTTCTTTGGCTATTTCGGCCAACTTGTAGGCACCGAAGGCGGCGGCCAACTTGGTGACGATGCCCTCGAGCCATTGGGACGTGTTTCCGAGGCCCTCCATGGCGTCCTTGGCGAGCTTGGCATCTATGGAATCAACTCTGATTTTGAGTTCTGCAATCGAATCGCTCATTTGAGTTCTCCTAAAGTGACGCGGTTCATCGCACCGCTGCTGCTGCCTGTTTCACGATGCTCTGCCACCGGGCTACGGTGACGCGGGCCATGCCCGCGGGGGCCTGGGTTGAATGTCCATCAGCGGTTGTCTTGGCGCCCTTAACCTTTGGGCCGCCTCTTCCCATGCCGCCATATTCCAGTGCCAGGATGTATTCCACGTTGTTGGTGATGTAGAAAACGCCCCCGGCCTTGAGAGCGATCAGGAATTGACCGCACCGCTCAAAAGACGGGGTTCCTTTTTTGTCTTCAGTCGCATCAATGCTGGAAACCGGGTCATATCCGAAGAAGTAATTCGAGCGGGCGCGGCCGGTATCCACGGGGGTCATCAGCACGAGGCTTTTGGTCATGTCGAACGTGACCTTTTTAACGATCATGTCCATGCGGATCTGCGTCTGTGTGGCAAAGGCGCGGATCTCATCAGAGAAGCCCATTTCAGCCCACCATGTAGGAGCTATGCAGGACAGCAAAAGGCCGTTTTTCTGGAATCGGGCTTAAATCCAGCATTGGCGCGGTTCTCATTGGGTGCGACCATCTGATAAAGCTTCAGTGGGTCTGAAAAAGGGCACCCTTTCCAAGCAATACGGGATCGGTTCACCCTCAGGGCGCGGCCCGTCTTTCGGAACCAGCAGATGGTTCGGCCATGCGTCTGGCTTCAGACGTTCGCCCTCGTAAAGCAGATGGGCTTGGCGGCCCTCCACAATCCCTATACCCACCGCGCCGCCCGCGTCAGGGTGGGCATCAATGAATTCTTGAAATGCGGCTTTGAACTCGGGTGTTCCGCTCATGTATTTGTTGGGATTCAAAAAAACAACCCACGGCTTGAATGGCAGCCTGTCAGAGGCGGCCTGCTCCAGGCGGACAAGGCGGCGGTGCATGGCTCTCATATCCCACCGTCCCTATGGAATTCAAACTCCCAGCCGGAATGATGGGAGTCTCGGATTTTCTTTTCCTGCTCGGGGGTGCACCAGCAAACCTGGACCGGCCAAGGTGAAACGGGCATTCCATCGGGATAACCCACTTGCTTAGCCTTCCGTGCGCATTCCTCCATCCACGTTTCGATCCAGGTGGGGCGCGTATCGGCTTCAAGTGCCTGTTCTATTTCCGTGTTGCTCTTGCCGTAGGCCTCCATCAATTCCCTGAATGCTTCCGGCGATGGAGCGGCCCAATGGAGAACCTGTATCAAACGGCTTTCTTTTCCCTCGACGGAAAGGCTGGGATCTTTGTATGAGGCACTCAGTCCCCGCAATGCATCCAGCGGGATTGCGGACAAAGCCTCCCGGATTGATGCAGAGAAAAAATATTCATCCGCTGGTGATCCACTACGGGCTTCCAGCACGTCAAGGCGACGGGATAACAGTTTCCGGCTCACGAGTCCCCCTCATTGGCCAGTGCGGCTTCCAAAGTATCCAGGCGCTCCTCGATCTGAGAGTCCCGCTGGATCGAAGCCATGACGCTGCATCCGTGGATCAGCGCGCGGCCAAGGTTCACATCAATGGTTCCCGCTTCGAGCTTTCGCAGGAAGGCGGCCAGGGCTTTCCTGGTGTCGTCAATGGTTCGATATCGCCTAATGGCTGCCATGCCACCCCCCTAAGCACAGAAGCCCACTGGACGCCAGTTTCGGGGCGTTTTCGTGGGCATCAGCAGGGGGGTTTCTGGCACTTCCGGGCATCATTGGTTCCCGAAGGCCTGGTGCTCTGCCGTTTCGAATTCATTGAGCGCGGCGCGGATCTCGGCCAAGGGTGTGCCATGGGCCAGGGCAGCGGTAAGCCGGTCATGCGCTGCGGCCCATGCGCGGAAGGCTTCCGGCTGGCGATAGGCTAGGGCGTGTTTCGCGGCCCCCTGCAGGCGCTTCACTTCGGCGGCGGCAATCGGCGCACCGGCGGCGGAAGGGTCTGTGTCAGGGTTCCAGGCGCAAAGGGCGATGATTCGGCCATCGTCCAGGGTCACGGGTTGGTTTGTGCTTGCGTCATTCAGCGGGCTATTCATCGTTGTTCTCCTCTGTGCTTTGGTTCGCCTTGGCCAGGATCGAGGCCAATGGATCGGTTCCTAGTTCCGTTTCGATTTCCCGCAAGACTCCGGCCTGGGCCGTTGCCACGCGATTGATGGGATCTTCGAGCTCCTGGATTTTCTGCCGTGTTTCAGGGTCAATCGTGAGGGTTGCCACGGCCTCATCAATCGCTTGGGCCATCTTGGCGTCGAAGGTTGGGATCTGGTTCCTTACGAATTTCGGGATGCCTTGAATCGCTTGCAACACCTCCAGGTCACCGTCTGCCTTCGCGGCGTAAGCGATCTGCAGGAAGGCGGTATCGTCAACGGAAAGCAGGTGCTGGCGAATCTCTTGGGCTCTGATTTGCGCCGTCATGGCTTCGACTGGATCTTTGATTCCTCGCATTTCGGCCTTGGCCTGGCCTCTGAGAAATGCCAATCGAGTGGAGCTGGGCAGAACAACCTTTGTCCGCATGTCGTTTAGGCGGGCCTTGGCGGCATCGGCCGCAGCAATGATCGCGGCTTGGATTCCCGTTGGTGTTAGGTGTCCGCTGGATCGCGCGGTTTCGGTGGCCTCGTGGAATTGCTTCAGGGCTTCCCTGGCTCCGAGCCAAGCAAGTTGGAGTTGCCCCGATTCGCTTCCAATCTGCCCCGGTGGAACGGACCAATCCGGGCCGAAGATCGCCCGATCCAGAACGGCTCGCATTGTGGGGTCCATTTTGGGTTTGGGTGCTGGCATTGAAAAATCCTCCATAGTCAGGATCGCGTCTAGGTGTCTCACTCGCTGGCCGGCCTATGCGACTTTCTTCCTGGTGCCTATGAGCCGGTAGACGGTGGCTCTACTGACACCGTGCTTGCGACAGATCCGGGACATATCGAAACCCTTCCGCCAGTCGTGAACAATGGCGGCGGGGCGGTCCTGCAACATCAGTGTTTGGGGGGTTGGGATGGTGTGACGGGTTCCACCAAAGTGAGCACTGAAATCTTCCAGCTTGATCTCAATATTCAGCAGGCGTAGCGCTTCGACAAAACCCAATTCCTCTAAGGGCGTGGTCATTCGCACAACCTGTTAATCTTGTCATCTTTCAATATCATGGTTTGAGGGTGTGCAGCGCTCCGCCAGTGGGGCAGGATGCAGGACGCGGGATTGCGCGTGCGGGAATACCTAACATTCCCCAACATTTTCCAGGATGTAGTTCGCTTGTATGAGCAGGCTAGGGACTGTGCTGAATTGCTTGTTGTGGCGCTAGATTCTAAAGTTTTGGCGCGGTGATTGAAGGTCAGAGGGTCGTTGTTTTTCGGGTGCTGCTGGCTCAAAGTGCACCGCCTAACCGGACAACTTCGGCTTCGAGTTCTAGGACGCGAGCACGAAGGCGATCCACTTCAGAAGGCTGCACTAATGCAGTCCCCTTAATCTCCCGACGGAGGTTCTGCACGGCCCGGTGGAAGTGATCCGGTGGCAGGGCCGCCCAAGCCCGTTGGGTCTCGGGTAGAAGATGGTCTGTGATAAGCAGCAATTCCGCGATGGATGCCGAATGCGGCGGGTGAACCAGTGGCAGGAGTTCCGGCACCCCGTTGCGCCTGACACGTAGAGCCTGGGCCACCAGGCGCTCGGAAACGTGGGCTTGGGCTGCCATCTGCTTGACGGTGAGGGGCTGAATTTGTGCAGTCATGACGTCCGCCTTTCTGGCACCAGGCGAAGGTCCGGCATCTTTGGAAGCTGGATCGCCGGGGCCAATGCCTGAAGGCGGGAGAAGGTGCGAGGGCCGTATCTGTCCACCAATCCCTTGGTGTCCAGGTTTGAGGTCCAGACGGTCACGGCTTCGCGCCTAAGCCGTTCATCAATCACACGGGCCAGGACTTCACCGGTCCAATCTTTGGCCGTGGTGCTGTCGGCCCCAAGATCATCCAGGATCAGCAGGCGGCCCGGATCCTGTAGGCGAATAATCCAGGCCTCAACTTCTCTGTGCTCGTTTTGGAATAGCTGGGCACGGCGGGCGGCGGATTCTCCTGGCCAGTTGACCCAAAGAGGCCAAGGGGTGAATGAGAGGCCTTCCCTCAGTACCCAGCGGTCGCCCTTCCGGATTGCTTCTTCCATGCGGCGGTCAACGGCTTCTTCCGCGTGTCTGTGGATGGCTGCCACGAGTGCGAAGGTTTTGCCGATACCAAAACTGCCACTCAGGCCAAACCCCCGCCATTCGGTTGGAAGGGCCTTCCTAACGGCCTCTGGAATCTGGTCCCACTTGGCCGTGCGTTCATGCGCTGCAATTCCGATATCGCGCATGTGCCTCTGAATGAATTCCAGGCGGCGGGTACTGAATGACTTGGTGGCCTCATCAAGTTCTACGGCAGCGCGGGCGGGGTCATAAGGAAGCGTCATGGCGTCACCCCCTTGAAAAATTCAGGGTTCGCTTGCCGGTAGTCGGATGCTGCCTTGCTCTTCTGTGGGGAAGGTGGAACCTGGTTCCTGGTTCCTGGCCCCGGCTTCTGTTCATTCCCTAGCCACAAAGAAATGAACTTGCCCATGCCAGAAAATGTTTTCTGCTTGGTTGGGTTCTCTTCCAACCAGAATTTCATCTCCCTAGCCTGTTGCAGTGGGTCAAGCATTGGGAAGGTTTCATGCCAGCGGTCCAGCGTGGCTTGGGTCACTGGATAGGTCTTTCCCTTGATACATGGCATGGTCAACAGGACCAGCCCATCCTTCGGCCCCATAGGCGGCTTTTCGTGGCTGGATGGCTGATTCGAGCGGAGCAATGAATCAGTAGTTTTAGGATCAAGGATTAAGGTTAAAGGATTAGGTACTCCATCCCCACTAGGACTCCCACTAGGACTCCCACTAGGCCCCCTACTCTCAGCACTCTTGTGTTTGTGGTATCCGCCTTCCTTCCCCGCCTTAACTGCCCGTGCCATAAATTCTTCGGCCTTATCACGCATGGACTTACCAAAATGGAATCCCAACAGCATGGCTTCGGACGTTGAACCATCACGGGGGGTGCCGTTATTTGTCCCG
The DNA here is from genome assembly GCA_021786615.1 of Acidobacteriota bacterium. GTDB lineage: Bacteria > Acidobacteriota > Holophagae > Holophagales > Holophagaceae > JANXPB01. The sequence goes on along the minus strand of JAJYMZ010000170.1, from coordinate 1,100 downwards.
AGAGAAAAGCCGGATAGATATTGAGCCCTCTCTTTATCGGTTTGAAGTTTCGCGTTGTCCGCATTGAAGGCATCGAGATTAAATATGAGGCTCCAGACGTGAGGGTTAGTCATGACAGCGCCCCGCTTCCATTTCGTCAAACCGGTGCTTCCAGTAATCGCGGGCATTAGAGGCACGGTATGCCTCATCCCATAGGCGGGCGATCTGCCCACGGAGTTCCCTTTGCTTCGCTTCGTGCTGGGCGATCTCTGCCAGGAGTTCTTCAACGGTGCTCATGAGCGCACCTCAAGATTTCCGGCTTGCAAAGATTCCTTGTTGACTGTATGTTTGAAGGGATATTTAGTTCTTTCCTGAGGGCCGCGTCGCAAGCGGCCCTTACTCTGTCCGGTCATACAGGCACCCCCCGCGCTCTGTGGTTTGATGTACGTATGATGGGAATATCTGAAAGCGCGGGAATAGGTGCGGGCGCGGCTTTCGGGTTTGCGGCTCTGTGCTCTTCCATCACCGCGTCCACGGGCCCGGGGTGTCCAGGGCAGGCCATCGGGTAATTGGGCTCCAGGGCGCGGCGTAGTTGCAGCGCATAGGCGAGGGGCAGGCCAGGGATGCGCAGATGCTCACGGAACACCTGGTCCCCGACTTCGAGGTCCATCTGAAGGGCCATCATGGACGGCCTCAAGCCGCAGGCGGAAGGCTGGAAAGGAAGGCGTCTAGATCCTTCGCCAGGATCAGCGTGGACCGCCCCGCCTTGACTGCTTTCAATCGGCCATCCTTGATCGCAGCAAAGATGGAAGTGCGGCCCATGCCCGTTGTGTCCACGATTTCTTCAACACGGAAGGCTTTCTTTTGTGGGGCAGATTCAGGGGGTGTAGGGGTGCGTCTGTTCATGTGGTCTCCAGTGGGCCGCCTTGGCCTTCCTAGAGGGTCATTCCGGGACTGTATCCCAATCGTTAGAGTGATGAGAATACGTATAAATAAAGATATTAATAGTGTTATAAACATTGAAAATTCGTGTAAATCCCCTGGAAGCGCCTTAGGTTCAACGGGGGCGCGGCTAAAGGTTTTCTCCCCTCTAAAATGAAAAGCCCCGCCGAAACGGGGCC
>JAJYMZ010000195.1 GCA_021786615.1 Acidobacteriota bacterium | reverse complement strand
CAACGACCACGACAAACCCAAACTCTCGGAACTGGCGAAGAAGCTCACGGCTCTCGGCTTTTCGCTGTGCGCCACCGAGGGCACCGCGCGCCATCTGGAGACATCGGACGGTCTCAAAGTGCGTCCCATTTTCAAGGTGAATGAGGGCCGCCCCCATGCGGTGGACCTCCTGAAAAACGGCGAGATAGATTGGGTCATCAACACGCCCCTGGGACGCAATGCCTTCTTTGATGAAGGTGCCATCCGCAAGGAATCCCTGCGGCTGAAAATCCCCTGCCTCACCAACCTCAATGCGGCGCTGGCCGCCTGCGAAGCCATGGAATCCCTGCGTGGGGACACCCGAGTGCGGACGTTGCAGGGATTGAAGCAGCCGTGACCGCAGTCACCCAAGCAGCAGCCTAGAGTTTCCACAGGACGGCCTCTGTGGATGGCCGTTTGGAGACCAAAGAATGGAAATGACCGGGAACACTGTGGAAAACCTGTTGGCGGGACTCGATCCCCAGACTTTATGGGACTACTTCTCCGAACTGTCGAAGATACCCCGTGGGTCCAAGAACGAAGCCGCAGCCGCTGATTGGGTGGCGGAGCAGGGGCGCGGGCTGGGATGCCAAGTGGAGCGCGACGCGGTGGGCAATGTGCTCATCCGCAAGCCGGCGAGCCCGGGCCGCGAGGGCCGCCCCGTGACTTGTCTTCAGGCCCACGTGGACATGGTCTGCGAGAAGAATGAAAGCACCATCCATGATTTCACGAAGGACCCTATCCAGCTGGTCCGGGAAGGGGACCAGCTGCGCGCCAATGGCACCACCCTGGGCGCGGACAACGGCGTGGGCGTGTGCGCCGCCTTGGCGGTGCTGGCGAGCAGGGAGATTCAGCATGGTCCCTTGGAAGTGCTCGTGACCATAGACGAGGAGACGGGTCTTACTGGCGCCAACGGCATTGCGCCGGGCTGGCTGAAGGCAAAGTACCTACTCAACCTGGATAGCGAGGAGGAAGGCTTCCTCACCATCGGCTGCGCCGGCGGCGTGGACACCATCATCACCCGCAAGCTAAGCCTGGAAGCGCCCAGAACGGGTATGCGGGCCTACCGCCTGAAAGTGTTTGGTCTCAAGGGTGGACATTCGGGGATCGACATCAACGCCGGTCGGGCCAATGCCATTCGCCTTCTGGCGCAAGTCCTTCTCAACCTGCAAGGCGGATTCGACGTTCAGATGGCTTCCATCAAGGGCGGCAACAAGCGCAATGCCATTCCTCGCGAGGCGTCCGCGTACCTATTCATGGATCCAGCCGAAGAAGGTCCCTTCAAGGCTGAGCTGGCGCGCCATGAGGCTCATTGGAAAACCGCCTGCGGCGCGTTCGATCCGGGCCTCGCCTTCGCGCTGGAACCCAGCCAGGAAGATCGGGTCATGTCTCCGTTGGATGCCACCGCGCTCCTCCAGCTCCTGCTGGCCTTGCCCCATGGCGTAGAAGCCATGAGTCCCGACATCCCGGGGCTGGTGCAGACCTCCACCAACCTGGGCGTCATTGATGTTGCCAACGGGACCGTGGAAGTGAATCTCCTCACCCGCAGTTCTATTGACGCTTCCAAGGCCGCGCTCACGGACCGCATTGCCGCGATCTGCGGGCTGGCGGGCTTCGAATCCCGCCTCTCCGGCGGCTACCCGGGCTGGAAACCCGAACCAGGAGCTTCCATCGTGAAGCTGATCAACGAAGTCAACCAAGAGGTCTTCGGCAAGCCCCTCGACATCGTGGCCATCCACGCCGGCCTGGAGTGCGGCCTCATCGGGGAGAAATATCCCGGGATGGAAATGGTCTCCTTCGGTCCCGACATGTGGGATGTCCATACGCCTGACGAGCACGTGAGCCTGCCTTCCGTCGCCAATTTCTGGAAGCTGCTGGTGGCCGCGCTGGAAAGAATCTAAACCAGGATCACCCTCCTTATATTCTTGATCCTGGGTTGTCGCGCCCTCGAGGCGGGATTTGCGATTTTCGATTTACGATTGAAACCCGAAGGGCGTTGGTATCTCCAATTGACAATCGAAAATCAACAATTGAAATACCGATGATGCTTCTGGCTTTGCCAAGTTGAGTTGATTTAGTTGCGCGTCCCCGTACGTCTGAACGATCCTGTTGTCCAGGAGCAACCATGACCCCCAGCCTGGACGAGACCATCAAATCATACATGTCCGCGGGCCCCTACGCCGTCGTCGGGGCCAGTTCGGACCGCGATAAGTATGGCAACAAGGTGCTACGGGCCTATCAGCAGCACGGGATGGAGGTCTATCCCATCAATCCCCGCGCCACGGAAATCGAGGGGCTGAAGTGCTATGCGGCCCTGGCGGACGTGCCTGTGAAATTGCGCGGGATTTCCGTCATCACGCCACCGGCCATCACGGAACAGGTCGTGGAAGCCGCCGCCGCCGCTGGAGTGCGCATGGTGTGGATGCAGCCCGGCGCGGAGAGTCCTGAAGCCATCCGCAAGGCCGAAACCTTGGGGATGGAAGTCATCGCCGGTGGCCCCTGCTTCTTGGTGCTGGCGCACTATCGGGAGTGAGTCCCGAGTCCTGAGTCCTTAGTCTTGAGGTGATTTGGAGGCACCTGCGGTGCACTAGGGAAGGCGCGGCCTTTGGCCACAACGGAATTGAGCCTCAGGACCCGGGACTCAGGACCATTTCATCACCAGATCAAGCAGTGGCGCCACCCATCCAGAGGAAAGCCTTGAAGGCGGCCCAGCCGATGACCGCGCCGAAGGGCAGATCCACGAGGTAGTGCTGCTTCGTGAACAGGCAGGAGATGGCGATGAGCACTGGGAAGGCGAAGGCCCCGGGGCCAAGCCTGGCGCTCGCGTGCAGTGCCGTGAGCATGGCCACGGACACATGCATGCTGGGGAAACAATTGGAGGGCGCGTCGAATTTCTGCACGTAACGCAGGAATCGCCTGGAAAAGCCTTCGCCTAGGGCCAGGTTCCGCCAATGCTCTGGGGTTTCCACGGGAAAAAAGAGGAAGAAGGCCATCTGCATCCCCAGCAGGATGAAGAAGCTCATGGCCAAGTGGTTGAAGTGCCGGGGGGATCCCACCACCCAATTCAGATAGACGATGGCCGGGTAGTAAAGAAAGCTGTAGACCCAGGCCCAGACTGGCCAGAAGGGGATCAGGTCATCCACTTTGGTGCTGAACTGGAGCACCGGGCGCAATCGTTGCCGCTGGCACCAGAAGTAGAACTGGTAGACCCCGAAAATGAGGAAAAGAGTCATGCAAAGGTGGATTAAATAATCGCTGGCATGCATTGCGAAGGGTCTCCAGGCATTTCAAGAGCCCTTGCGCGGGCCCCATGATTCGTGAGCTTATTTCAACACACCTCAAGGCCTATCCTTTTGGGCAAGATATCAAATCGGAAGGTCCTACAACCTTGCCGGGTCCTGGAGTTTTTCTGGCACGTACCTCATCGAACGCGATTGCACCGATTCTCGTCTTTCCGGGGCAGGCTACCGAATCCATCGGCATGTCTGAAGGCTGGGTTTCCGACTCGGCTTGGAACGACACCATGGCCGAGGCCGAGGGTTTCACGGGCTATGCGCTCCGCGATTGGATGGCCCGCGGGCCCTTGGAGGAACTGCGGGCCCAGCGGCATGCGCCCTGCGTCGTGCTGGCTCATTCGGTGGCGCTGTACCGCGCCCAGCGCGCGGCTGGGATGCCGGGGCCCGCAGGTGCCTCGGGGCATTCCATGGGGTTCTTCTCCGCCATGGTCGCCGCGGAGGTCGTGCCTTTGGAGGCAACCCTGGATCTCATCAGGGCCACCGAGGACTGCGCCGAAGCCCGTTTTCCGGCGGGGCGGATGGGCATGGCCTTCGTCATCGGAATCGCCGAATCCCGCATTCGCGAGGAACTGGAACTGCATCCAGACCTGCTGCTTTCGAACATCAACGGAAAGGCGCAGTTCACCGTTTCCGGGCCGCGGCCCGCGCTGGAGGCCTTCGTTTCGGAAGTCACGCCCCACTCCCTGAAATGCGGACTGCTGCCGGTGGGACACCCTCTGCATTGCGACCACATGGCGCCCCTGATTCCTTACATCAAGGCTCGGCTGGAGGCCTGGGTGCCCCGGGATCCGGCCTTTCCCTTGGTCTCGCCCCTGGATGGCAGGATCCTGGAGGGCGGCTTCGAGGCCTGGGAAGAGACCATTGTCAGCATCGCCTCGGCGGTGAATTGGCCCCTGGCCGTGAGGGGTTTGAAAGGGCTTGGGACCCACTTCTTTGAATGTGGTTTCGGGTCCCAATTGAAGAACCTGACGGGCTGGATTGACCGTGACCTGAAGGTCGAAAGCCTTCAGGCGCCCCGCGTGTGGTGAACAACCTAGCAAGCCGCACGAAATTGGCCTAGGATCGAGTTCTTCCAATCCCTCTTTCTTGAAACCTTTTTCGCCCTCGGCCTTCCTCCACCATGATTCCAACCCATCCGGCCTTCAGCGACGAACTGGCCTACCAGTGCACGCAGGAGCTCTACCGATGCCTGGAGGAAATGGGAAGCACGAAGGGAGTTCTTTATCTCAGGGTCCCCAAGGGCCATGACGATGCGGGCGCCTTCTGGAACGTGAGCGAATACGGCTGGCCCCGAGGCAGCCATGCGCCCTCCAGCCTCCCTCCCAATGATCCCCTCCTGGTATGGGTCCAGCGGGAGAAGCGCGCCTTCGCGGTGAATGAATCCGCGGAATTCTCTGAACTGAAGCCTTTCTCAGAAGGCTCGGAGGCCCCCCGGTTCTTGCTGGCGCCCATCTATCTGAAAGGAGATTGGGTGGGCCTGCTGGTGCAAAGGGACCGCACCAAGGGCGTGCCCTACGACATGGAGCACGACGAGAGGCCCACCATGGGAATCTGCAACGATGTAGTGGAGGTGCTGACGAGATTCAGGCCTTTCAGCGAGCCCGCCCCGTTGCCTCCTAGCGCCACCATGCCGATGAAGGCCTTGTCGCCCCTTCCGGGCGTGGGTCTCATCCCGGAAGTTCCGGATTCCAGAGCCGGGGATGGATCCCAGGCTTCAGGGCCGGAGCGACGTCCTCAAAACATCGCCAAAGTCCCCAAACGAGAAGGCTACAGCCAATTGCCCTGGGGGCATGAGACGAATACCGGAATTCCGCTGATGCCAGCGCCCGAACCCCCCGAAGCCAGCCGGGTTTCCGAGGGCTTGCCGGCCACCCCCGTGGCGGATGCCCAGGATGAAGAATTGGTGGAATCCAAGCGCCGCAGCATGCCCTCCCAGGAGCAGAAGGCCTTCTTCTGGCAAACGGCGAGCTTGTTGTTCCAGCTCATGCCGCTCGACGTGGCGGCTCTCTGGATGCATGAGACCGAAAAATTGCGCCCCCTCCTGGCCTACAGCGATCGTCCCCTTTCCCGGGAACTGCAGCGACAGCTGCTGGCTCAGGCTTCTAACCACCTTCCCCATGTCAAGCGAGAGGATCTGCGCATCCTCCTGCATCCTGAAAAACGTGAAGTGAAGCCCCTTGCCGGGACTTTTGCGATGTGCGCGCCCTTCCCCTTGGGGGAGGTGGAAGAACGTGGGGCAGAGGGCAGCGATCTGCTCCTGCTCTTTCGGCGGCCAGATCAACCCTTCACAGAGCCCGAACTGGCCCTGATTCGCCAGGTGGGCGGCCTCCTCAATCTGCATCTGGAAGAAGGACGGCTTCACGAGCGCTATCACCGCGCGTTCCTCTCCGTGAGCCATCGCATCCTGAAATCCAGCGAAGGCCGGTCACCCAAGATGAAGGAGCATGGCCTGACCTGCGCCAAGCTCTCCCGGGGCGTGGCGCTGCGCATGGACCTGCCCACGGTGGATGTGGAGGCCATCAGCATCGCGGCGATCCTCCATGATGTGGGGTCGCTTTTGCTGGATCCAGAGCTGATGAGCAAGCCTGAACTTTCAGCCGCGGAACTGGCCAAGGCTCGAACCCATCCGGTGCTGGCGGCTGCCTTTCTGAAGGATCTCCGGTTCCCCTTTGATGTGCTGAAGATCATCCGCCACCACCACGAACGATGGGACGGCGAAGGCTATCCCGATGGTCTCTCTGGGGAAGACATTCCCGTTGGCAGCCGCATCATCGGCCTGGTGGAAGCTTTCGACGTGATGACCACCGGCAAAGGCTACAAGGCCCCCAAGGCCTTGGCCAAAGTGCTGGAGGAAATCCGCAGCGAGGCGGGCCGGCAATTCGATCCCAAGGTGGTGGACGCGCTGGTGTGGGTGGTGGGAAAAGCGAAATAGGAACGCATCGCCTGGTTCTCGCACGTTAGGCTTAGAGCCATGACTTTTCACACGCCAGGTAGCCGCCCGCCTAGCCCCCCTTTCCGGTGGGGAGTGCGCAGCGCTGCAAGGACGCATAAGCATCGCCGTGGGCAGCGTGGATTCGTCATGGCCATGCTCCTGGCGCTCATCGCCATCATGGGGATCCTGCTCATGAAAGGGATTCCGGCCATCTATACCGAAGTCCAGCGGGAGCGGGAAGCGGAGCTGATTTTCCGGGGTGAAAGCATTGCCAAGGCCATCCGGATCTTCGCCGCGAAATCCGGGCGATACCCAAACTCGCTCTCAGAACTGGCGACCGTGAGGCCCCGCATCATCCGCAAGATCTACAAGGATCCCATGACCGAGACCGGTGAGTGGGACCTCATCTACGCGGTGCAGCCCGGCGCCACCGGCGATACCCGCAGCCTGCCCATCGTGGGCGTGAAAAGCAAAAGCCAGAAAGACAGCTTCAAGGTGTACAACAACAAGACCATCTACAGTGACTGGGCTTTCACGGCCACCAGCAATCTCCTGGGTCTTCCGGCGGGAGTTCCGGGACCCTCGGTTCCCGGTGGTCCAGAGAAGGATCCGGGTCCCCCGGGCAACGGCGGGGGATCCCCGCCTAAAGGGGGCAAGGGTTGAAGCTCCGAAGCCGAAACGTCCTGCTGCCCTTGGCCCTCGCCGCTGCGGCCGTGCTTACGGTGGGGGTCCATGCCCGGGGCCGCCTGGCCATGGCACCGCCCCTCCGAGGCCCCGGCGAGACCTTCGAAGCTTGGGCACGCAGGCTGGAAACCAAAGGGGTGCAGGTTTCAGCGGGTGTCTGGGATCTGCCCAGCGGCAAGCTCCTGGAATCCCACAATCCAGACTTGGCGCTGCTGCCGGCCAGCACCACCAAAATCATCTCGACCTATGCGATGCTCAGGATCTGGAAGCCGGATTATGAACTGAAGACGGGGATCTACGGCGATCTGAGCGGCAATGTGGTCCGCGGGGACCTGATCATCAAAGGTAGCGGCGACCCGTACCTGACTTCGGAACGCATCTGGATGCTCGCCCAGGATCTCAAGCGGATGGGTTTGTATCGAGTGACCGGGCGCCTGCGGCTGGACCAAAGCGCCTTCGACGCGCAGCGCTACGGCATGGGGTGGGAGAACACCACTGCGAACACGACGCCTCCCATCACGGCCCTGGCTGTGAATTTCAATCGCGATGAGACGGGCAGGCTGGTATCGGATCCCGATGCCCTGGCCTATAGCATGTTCCAGCGGATCTTCATGGAATCGGGAATTACCTTCGAAGGCATTCAGACCACCGCCACCTCGAAAAACAAGATCATGGATTTCCCTTCTCCCCCTTTGCGGATGCTGATCCAGGACATCAACAAGTTCTCGAACAATTTCATGGTGGAAACGCTGCTGAAGGCCCTGGGGGAAGGTTCCTGGCCCAGGGGCGTGGCCCGGGTCCAAGCTTTTTATCAGGCCACCTACGGGCTGGGCCCGGACAAGATCCGCATCACGGATGCCTCGGGGCTGAGCAAGGACAACCGCCTTTCCGCCCGCACCCTGGCGGTGGTTCTGCGCGGCGCCTGGAACGATTTCGAGGTGGGCCCGGAATTCCAGTCTTCCCTCAAGGTCATTGGCGGGGAACCGTGGAAACTCAGGATCAAGGATCCGAACCTGGCCCGCCGCGTGCGCTGCAAGACCGGCCACCTGAGTGGCGTGGATACGGTCAGTGGTGTGATCCACATGCCGGACGGGAAAATGAGGGTCTTCGCCATTCTCTTGAATGGCCCCGCCAATGACCAGGAGGTGTGGGAGCAGGTGAGCCGCTGGGCGAATTAGACCCGTGCCATGCTGGATGGATGCAGAAACGCGATTACAGCACGGGACTCCCCGTAACGGTCCTTGGCGCCGCGTTGCTGGGCTTCGCAGGCATCTTCGTGAAGTGGTCGGCTCCTGCGAGCCCCGTGATGGTGGGCTTCTACCGGATGCTATTCGCGCTGCCGGGTCTCCTGCTCCTGGCCTGGCGGAGCCCCAGGCGGGAAGGTATCACGCCCGAAGCGAACCGCCGGGGCACTTGGTGGGCCATCCTCGCGGGGCTCTGCTTCATTGGGGATCTTTGGACTTGGCACGTGTCCATGCGCTACACCACCGTGGCCAACGCCACCTTGATCGTAGGACTGGCTCCGCTATGGGTGGCGCTCATCTCTGTGGCGTTCATGTCCGTAAGATTGCGCAAGCGGTTTTGGGGAGGGCTCGTGCTGGCCCTGGCGGGGGCCATGGTGCTGGGCTTCGCCAAAGGCGCCCGGTGGGGAACGGGGCGCGGGGAGCTGCTGGGCGCCATCGCCTCCATCTGGTACGCGGTTTTCACTCTGGCCATCGGCAAAGCCCGGGCCCATCTCAGCGCGCCCAGGGCGTTGCTTTGGGTGGTGCTGGTCTGCCTGCTGGGCTTCGGCGTCATCGGCGCCATCCAAGGGGATGCCTTTAGTGGATTCCCTCCCCAGGCCTGGTGGGCCTTGGCAGGATTGGGGCTGGTGGTGCAGGTGCTGGCCTGGTGGCTCATCACCTGGGGACTGGGCCATGTCAGCTCCAGCCTGGGCAGCGTCGGGCTGCTCACCCAGGCCATCACCACTGTCATTCTCGGCTGGATGCTGCTGAGCGAACCCGTGAAACCCTTGCAGGGAGTTGGCGCCGGACTGATCCTGGCGGGCATCGCCCTGGCCGCCCTGGCGCCCCCCATGCCGAAGCTCAGGACAGACTGACAGAGCAAGCAGGGGGAGTGGTCATTCCGGTGTGAGGACGCCCCGGTCTTCGCGATAAGCGAACAATTCCCCGAAACGACCCCAGGTCACCAGGGTTCCGAAGGTGTTCTCGAGGTTTTCCATGGGGAGCCGGACCGTGAGTTCGGAGAGGAGCTCTTCCTTGGATAATTCCCCTTCTCTCAGCTCGATGAGATCCTTCACCACGCGGAACAGTTTGAGGTCCAGCAACTGGGCTTTCCAGATTTCCTTGCGGCTGTCCATGTCGGCGGCCACGAAGCGCTTCCCCAGTTGGGTCAACACGACGTTCCGGCGGGGCGTGTCCACCAGTTCGAGCATCTCCGCGCTTTTGACGATGGGCAGCACCTTCTCGAAGGGAACGTGGGTATGGGCCACCACCTGGAACAGATCGCAGCTTCCCCCTTGCTGCGTGTCCAGGAATTCCAGCAGGCCCAGGATGTCGCCGGTATTGGCGAAGGGCAGGGGCTCCAGGATGTCGCTGTCGAGATCCTGCGTCACCGTGGTGATGGAAACGTCCGGCAATTCCGTCGAAGCGATGACATCGTGGAGCTGGTCCACGAGACGCCTGAATTCGTTGCTGCGGGGGTCCCGGGGCCGGGCCAGGGGGATATCCACCACCGTGCGGATAGAGCTTGGCAGGCCTCCCAGGATGGCTACGCGGTCCGCCATGAGCACGGCCTCGGTGATGCTGTGGCTCACCAGCACGATGGAACTGGGATTCCTCTCCGCGTTGCTCCAGATATCCAGGATTTCCTGCCTGAGCGCTTCGGCGGTGAGGGAGTCCACCTGGCTGAAGGGATCGTCCATCACCAGGATCTCCGGGTCCACGGCCAACGCGCGGGCCACGCCGACACGCTGTTTAATGCCCCTGGAGAGCTCCCGGGGGAAGGCTTCCTCAAAGCCTTCGAGCCCCACCTTCTGGATGGCGCTGGCGGCTTTCTCGCGGACTTCTTCCTCGGTCAATTCCCTGGCCCGCAGCACCATGCGGACGTTCTCCTCCACGGTCATCCACGGCACCAACGCGAAGGTCTGGAACACCATGGCCACGCTGAGATTGACGCCCCGCAAGCGTTCACCGTGCCAGCGGACCTCGCCCTTGGTGGGGTTCAGGAGCCCCGACATGATGCGCAGCAACGTGGATTTCCCGCTGCCGTTGGGCCCCACCAGGCAGAGGACCTCCTCGGGTTTCACGGAGAGGCTGAAATCCTCCAGCACCCGTTTAACCTGGCCCTTGGGACCAGGAAACCGCATTTGCACACCTTTGAGTTCGCAGAGGTACATGGGATCACCGATCCAGCGTATAGCGCGTCTCGGCCATGCGGTAGAGCGGCAGCCAGACGATGCGGTTGAAGAGCACCACCAGGCCCGCCATGAGCAGGCTTGACGCGGCTATGAGGGGAATGCTGTGGGCTTCCGTGGCCAGCTGGAGCTGGCTTCCCAAGCCAAAAGTGGAATAGGTGTGGCCCTGGCCACTGACGAACTCTGTGAGGATGCTGGCGTTCCAGGCCCCGCCGGTGGCGGTCACCCAGCCGGTGACCATGAAGGGGAAGATGGCGGGAAAGTAGAGCGTAGTGAATCGTTTCCACCGCGTCAGCCGAAAGGCTTTCCCCATCTCCCGGAGGTCCGAAGGGATCGCCTGGGCTCCGGCGATGATGTTGAAGAGCAGATACCACTGGGTGCTGACCACCATGAGCAGGACGCTGGTGGCGCCCAGGCCCACGTGAAACCGCAGCATGAAAGCCGCGATGGCCGCGAAGAGCAGGCTGACGGGATAGCTCACCACCACCTGCACCACGGGCTGGAGGCGTTTGGCCCACTTGGGGTTCAGTCCAATCCAGAGACCGGCGGGGACCGTCCACAGCGTCGCCAGCATGGTCGAGGCCAGGACCCGCGTCATGCTGACACCGCCGGCCTTGAAGAGCCTGGACCAATCCTCGCGGCCCACCAGGGCCAGGATCTTATAGAGCTTGAGTCCGCCTGCCGCCAGGAACAACAGCAGGATCAACAGGATTCCCCCGGCCAGGAATCCTAGGGCGCGCCGCCTTTGCTCCGGTTCCTGGGGGAGGATCCTGGGCAGGTCCTTGGGCTTGGGGATCCTTTTCATCAACCGCTGGGTGCGGACATGTTCGAGCCACCGCAGCAACCGGGACCGGCGAATGATATTCAGGAGTACGCTCTTTGGCCGCTCCGGGTTCAAGCTCTCGTCCATCTGGAAACCTTGGGCCCAGGCCATCACCGGCCGCCAAAGCAGGCGGTCCAGGGCCACCACCAGCAACAACATGGCCACGATGGCGCTCCACTTGGCGGAGGTGTTGCCGGTTTCCACGGCGGTCTGCATGTAGGCGCCGACGCCGGGCAAACGGAAGTTCTGGTGTCCCGTGCTGAAGGCTTCCGCAGACATCAGGAAGAACCATCCATTGGCCACGCTCACCATAGAATTCCATGAGAGGCCGGGCGTGGCGAAGGGCAGCTCGATCCAGCGCAATTTCTGGTGCCAGCTCAGCTGATAGGTGCTGGCCAACTCTTCCAGTTCAGGGGGGAGGGTCTTCAGGCTTTGATAGAAGCTGAAGATCATGTTCCAGGCTTGGCAGGTCACCAGCAGGATGGCCGCG
>JAJYMZ010000004.1 GCA_021786615.1 Acidobacteriota bacterium | reverse complement strand
GCCGAAGTGATCCGGCCTTTCAGATCCGTGGTTATGAGGCCTGAAACCATGGACTCCACAACGCGGCGATGGAGGGCGGAAAGGTCATCCACCTTGGCCTCCGAGGCCACCAAGGTCCGGCGCAACCCCTCAAGGTTCCTTCGGATGAGAACGACAATGAGGGTCGCGGCGAAGATCTCAAGGGATGCAAAAGCCAGGATCCACTCGGCGGTATCCATGTCCATGGGCGCGCCCGAATGGCCGAATGGGGGGAACACGCCTGACCCGAAGAGCAGAAAACTGGATAAGTGGAGCGAGAAGGCGGTGAACCCCACCAGCACGATTTCGGTGGTGCCGAGATAAAACGCGGAGGACAAAATCGGGAACAGGTAGATGGTGGCGAACCGTTCCTGGTCCACGCCTTGGAAAGCGATGAGCAGGGCCACCAGTGAGAGGTCCAGGACGAGGTTGGACCGGATGCTCGTTCGCCCTGGCGTCGCGAAGGGTCTCAAACCCAGATTCAGCGATCGCTGGATCTCCCAAATGGCCTCAAGGAAAAAAAGCGCGACCAGCAGGAGATAGATCTCCTCGCTGGCCACTCCTTTCGCGAGGTCGGGGGGGAAAGCAACATGAAGCACCAGAAGCCCGAAGCTGGTGGCCAGGCGGAAAGCCAAGGGCAGGAATGGCGGTGCAGGGTCCCCCTGGGAGGAGTGTTCCATCAAATCGCGGAGCATGGCTTCAGGATGCCCCAAGTAAAGCTTCCACGGAGAATGGATTCACGCGGCGCCCGGATCTTGTCATCCTAGTTCCGTGAGCACCCATGCGAAATCCTCCACTGTTCCTTCCCTGCGCGGGGCCGGCATGCGCCAGACGCCTCAGCGGGAGGGCATCCTTCGGGTGTTGAACGCCTCGGACCGCCCTTTGACGGTGGAGGAAATCTCCGCCCGCATGGGAGAAGACCGCTCCGGATTGCCGACCATCTACCGCAACTTGGAGCGCTTCATTCTCGAAGGCTGGGCCGAGACCATGCTCGGCCAGGATCAGGTCATGCGCTTCGTGCGCTGCAACTCCAAGCGCCACCACCATCATCTCGAATGCGAGAAATGCGGACGCATGGTGGAAGTGGATTTCTGTGGGGTGGAGGATAGTCTCAGGCAGCTGGAAATCGCTTCGGGTTTCCAGATCACGAAGCACCAGCTTTCACTCTTCGGCCTGTGCTCTGATTGCCAGACGGCAGAGAAAAGGCATTGACGCGAGGCCACGGTTTGATAAGCTCTAGGAACGATGCGGGTGTAACTCAGTGGTAGAGTGCAACCTTGCCAAGGTTGAAGTCGTGGGTTCAAATCCCATCACCCGCTCCATCCAACTTGGGCCGCACAAGCGGCCCGAGTCGTTTATGCTGGAACCTACGAATCAAGGCGCCGTAGCCAAGTGGTAAGGCCGCGGACTGCAAATCCGCTATCCATCGGTTCGATTCCGATCGGCGCCTCCAAGAACCTGGCCCCGCAAGGGGCCTTCTTCATCGCACGAATCGGAATCCGGTTCTCTACTTCGAGGTGATCCATCCGCCTCCCATGACTTCGTCATTGCGGTAGAACACCACCGCTTGCCCGGGCGCGATGGCTCGCTGGGGTTCCGTAAAAGCCACTTTCGCCCGCTTCCCGGGCAGAGGCATCACGATGGCCTCTACCTCCATGCTCCGGCTGCGGATCTTGGCAGTACAGGACAGGGGATTGTTCAGGGCGGCCCCACACCAAGTCAGTTCGCGGACCATCATTTCACTCCCGAACAAATCGGCATCATCCCCGACCCAGACAGTATTTGTGTCGCGGTCCACTTTCAGCACGTACAGCGGTGCTGGATGCGCAATGCCCAGGCCTTTTCGCTGGCCGACGGTGTAACGCCAATAACCTTGGTGGATCCCCAGAATGCGGCCATCAATGTGGCGGATGGGGCCCTCCCCGATTTCGGGGGCGCGGCCCGCCTCTTCGATGTAAGTGTCATATCGCTTCTGGGTCACGAAGCAGATTTCCTGGCTCTCGGCTTTATCCGCCAAGTGTAATCCCAACTCGCGCCCCAGCTGCCGGACCTGTGGCTTTGTCAGTCCAGCCAGCGGAAAGAGTGTGCGTGCGAGGGTCTCCTGGGTGTGGCTGAACAGGAAGTAGCTCTGATCCTTGGCTGGATCCTCCGCCTTGAGAAGATGAAATCCGGCGCCATCATGGGTGATCCGCGCGTAGTGTCCGGTGGCCACGAAAGTGGCTCCCAATGCCTCGGCGCGCTCCAGGAGGGTCCTGAATTTTACGTACTGATTGCAGCGGATGCAGGGACTTGGGGTCTCTCCTTGAAGATACCCCTCCACAAATTCATTGATGACCGTGTTGCGAAAGCGCTCCTCGAAATCCACGACATAGTGGGGGAAACCCATGTCATGGGCGACTCGGCGGGCATCCTGGAAGTCGTCGAGGGTGCAACATTTCCCTTCGGTTTCAGGCGTAGTTCCTCCTCGGGTCTTGTCGAAGAGCTGCATGGAAACGCCGATCACCTCATATCCGGCCCGGCTTAGAAGGGCGGCCATGACGGAACTGTCCACCCCCCCCGACATGGCCGCCACCAGCCGGTCGCCTGGCTTCAGAGTCGGATGGCCCTTGAGGGGTAGCAGGGCCAAATCAAGCAGGGTGGAGGAGCCCATCTCGCTCACCTTGACCTCTCAGGAGAAGCCCCGAAGGAAAGGAGCGAGCCTGCGTGCTTATGTCCTTGCACGGTCCTGCAGGTATCTACGCAATCCCCGCAATTGAAGCAACCCACGCTGAAACCCAGCACCAGATGTTTGGCCCGGGGGTCCAGACCCACAAAGCAGGCCTTGAGGCAGGCTTGGCAGCCTCCGCAGGCGTCCAGCGCATCCGGTATGAATCTAGGGCGCAGGATATGATTCTCCGGCGCTGAGGACACAACCATAGCCTGGCCCATCCCATAGATGCAAACCATGCGGCAAAAATGGAATTTCACGGCGAATCCTGCCAGCCAGGAAATCAGAAAAGTGAGCGCCACCCACGCCAGCAGAGTGGTCTGGATGTTTCCTCCATGACCCCAAGGGGTAGCGAAAAGTGCGTGGATGATTTGCCGGGGGGCCACCAGGTAGGCGGCTAGGCTCAGGGCCAGGATGATCGGGGCCAGAGCCAAGGTGACGCTTGCGCCCAGCCGCAGAGCCCATTTATGAAAGGTTGATCGTTTCATCCAGGCAGCCACTTTGCGATTCGTGCCTTTCCAGACCGCGGTGCTCAATCCGTCGAATAATTCGACGCAACTCCCATAAGGGCATGCCCAGCCGCAGAAAACCCGGCCCTTGAAGTAGGTCAGGAGAGCGATGCCCCAGATCAGGATTACAAAGGGAATGATGAGGCCCAGCACAAAGGGAAAATCCATCGGGTAACTTTGCCCGAAATAAATGATGCTTGGCCCTTGTGCGCCCCGAATCTCGATTCGGACCAGATCCAGCCAGGGCAGAAGCACCCAAAGCAATAGCAGGACCACCTGGGTGATCCTTCTCGACACATGAAACTGCCTGGAAACGCTGAAAGCCCGTGTAGCCATAGCCTTTCAGGATAGGGTGCCGGAAGGCTGGAACGAAGCGGGAACCTTGCGAGACCTCATAGGCGGGTTTCCTGAGCGAGAAGTGGGGGTCCCGGGAGGGGGAAGTGGTGAGCGGAGCGAACAGGAAACCACGCATGCGTGGTTCCCCCCTGGATACATTTCAGGGGCTCAAGTGCGTAGTCGTTTCAGGCGCGTGAATCCGAATCCGGCGAAGAACAGCATCGGTGCCAAGACCCCCAATGGGGCCGGGATCTCTCCTGATCTGGACGCTCCTAGGAAGATCCCCTGCAGGCCAAGAAAGAGCAGGCCGATGACGAGGGCTATTCCAAAGGACTGGCCCCGGGCGCTGCGAGCATCAGGAAAAGCCCATGAAAGCGCTGCCAACACCAGGCATGGACCCGCGAGCCAGGAGAAAATTCGCAACCAGAGCAGGGTGGCTCGGTTGGGATCAGGGGCCCAGCGCTGCCATTTGAACAAATCCGCCGTGCTGGTCATGTCCGCGTGGGCAGCTTCCCGTAAAGAGGTCTCGGGGAAGAGCTTCTCGGCCATTGGACCCTGGACAAGTTTGTTTCCACCCCAGGCAAGCCCTTGAGCAAAAACATCTCCGGGTTTCCAGCGAAGCAGAATAGGGGCTTCCATGGGTGGTTTTAGGGGGAAGCCCCAACGGGTTTGACCTTGTTGGTTCCAGAGTACCCCCGTAGAACCAAGGTAGAGCCAGGAATTTCGCGTGGAAGAGTTCGAAGGCCGGTTTAATATTTGTCTATAAACATTGTCGGCTTTGTAATAACTGTAAGGAGCTACCCACAGTTGCAATACTGCGGTAGAGACAAGGACGATCAGCCAAGCTTTTCGTGCATGCCAAACCCATTGGACTAGGCTGACACCTCCGGCCCGAAGCGCCACCCATTCCGCAGTCTGGGTAGCTTGGGCAAATGCGAACATGGTTCCAAGCAGGAAGGTGATGGGAAGGGCGGTATTCAGGAAGGTTGGGAGATTCAATATCCAATAATACAAAAAGTCTATTATATTCTTGTGATTATGAGAGATGTCTGCGGCAAGTGTGGCATACTCTATCAATAGATCGAGAGCTAACAGAGTTCCCAGTGTGGCGCCCCAGGACTTGATCCAAAGCAAACAGGTCCAATGGTTGATGATGCAACGGCAAGATGTCTCCTGGGAGGATTCATTCGTCTTCACAGGCTTGATGGATTTGAAGGAATTAGGAATTCGAGTCAATAGATAAACTAGTATTTTTTTAAGATTTAGCTTTATCCGACTCCAACTAGAATTAGAGACATGAGGTTTCAACTTTCTATTGAGTAAGAATGCTCCGCTCACCAAAAACATCCAAGGAAGCAATAGTTG
Source organism: Acidobacteriota bacterium (assembly GCA_021786615.1). Taxonomy (GTDB): domain Bacteria; phylum Acidobacteriota; class Holophagae; order Holophagales; family Holophagaceae; genus JANXPB01. The sequence continues at coordinate 6,765 of JAJYMZ010000004.1, read as the reverse complement.
AAAATAAAATGCTTGAGTTTTAGATTGCATGATCATGTTTTCAAATAACATATTGAAAAAATAATAGATCAATATAAGAGCGAGGCTGTTCAAAATTGGAGTCCCTCCCTTAAATCGAGGATGTCCAAGACCCATGGCGATGCCAAACAATAGAAAGGCGACCGAGGCAAGGGGCAGGGAAAATCGCCGACTCAGTTCTGTATAGGAAGCTAAAGATTTTAATTTCAATATTTCAGATGTTTGAAGATACCTGAGTGGAGTCGGAGTCAGGATCTTCGCGATGCCCGGCAGCTGAAAGCGCAGATCCTGACTCTCTTGGTGGACATGGACTACGCTCTGGGTTTGAACCTGAAACATGCTCCCATTGAGATCTTTCAACCGCATATCGAGAACATGACCGCCGTCTGTCCTGGGATAAATCGAATAGGCAATGCCTTTGGCTACCATATGCTGAACAGCCGTGGGGCGGACTTCCATCACATGGACTTCGCCATCAGGAGCCATCCAAACCGACTGGCTGGGAGCGCCGGGCGGTATACGTGGAGGCTGACCGATTCTCAAGAATCGGGTTCGCGCCTCTTCCAGCATCTGAAGGCGGATAGAGGCCTGGAAATGGTTGACTGATGGCACCAAGAAATGACTGTTCGCAGCTGAGAGGGCCAATAAGAATATGGAAAGGAAAAGATAGGGTTTGATCAACAATTTGCTGCCCATCCCCAGCCCTTGGGAGGCCACTAGTTCCGAATTTTGAACCATGTGTTGGGTTCCCAGCAGGCCGCCAAGCACGGCTGCCATGGGGAGCACCAACATGAAGGTTTCTGGAACAGCGAGCAGCAGCAGGGGGAGTAGCCATTTGAAAGAGGCGCCGAGATTGAAAACCTCTTTGGAGATGTCCACCAACTCCTTGGCTAGTAAGAGACCACCGAACAAAAGAACAGCACTGGCAATGGGGTAGAGCCAGCGACGGAGGGTGTAACGGAAGAGAATTTGGTTCATTGTCACTTTCGATAATGTATATTATGTAACCTTTAACACAAAACAATTCAAATGACCTTGGCGTTCAGGAGGTCATGGATGTGTATGACACCGCAGAGCTTAGTGGCTTCAAGAACCAACAGGAAGGTGATTTTGCGGCTTTCCATCATCCCCGCTGCTTCTGCAGCCAACCGATCCGAGTTGATGGTGTAAGGAGGATGACCGCTGAAGATGTCAGAGGCTGTCAATTGGAGCGGGTTGAGGCCGGAAGTTTGTGAACGCTCCAGCGCTCGTCGAATGTCGCCGTCACTGATCACACCCATCAATTCTTGACCGTCCAACACGACCGCCATGCCCAACTTGCCATCCGAGATGGATTGAAGCGTTTCAAGCAGGCTTGTTTTCATTTCAACGATTGGAAAGGATGAATGCATTATATCTTTTATTTTGATGAGTTTGGCGCCTAGACTTCCACCAGGATGAAGCTCTGCGAAACTTTCTGCCGTGAATCCCTTTCGACTCATCAGGCAGGCGGCGAGGATGTCCCCCCAGATGAGCTGCATGGTGGTGCTGGCCATGGGTGCAAGGTCAATCGGACATCCTTCACCATCAGGTAGTTCATAGGAAAAGCACCAGCGAGCTGCCTGCCCAAGAGAGCTGTTCGGGTTGGACGTGATGGCCGCAATGGGAATTCCCAATCGGGATAACCTCGGCAGTATCCGAAGCACCTCCTCGCTCTCCCCGCTATTGGAAAGAAGCAGGACCGAATCCCCCTCCACGACCATGCCAAGATCCCCATGAATGGCTTCTGCCGGGTGCATGAACAAGCTGGGTGAGCCTGTTGAAACAAATGTGGAGGATATCTTCTGGGCGATCAATCCCGATTTGCCCATGCCGGAAAGCACAATGCGGCCCTGTTGGCCTGACACGGCGCTAACCCAGCCGGAAACCGTTTCCGCCTGCCAATGCTCACCCAGCCAATGCAGGGCGCTCAAGGTAGCGCGGAGAACCCCCTGGCCCTGATCCTGGTCCGAGGGGCGTCCCACGACAATTTTGCTCTCAGGTCCCAAGTGTGTGGCTCCAGAATTGTTCCAAAGGGAATGGAGCCATGTTAGCAGCCCTTCTGAATGCCTTTCATCCGTGTGAAACGAATCCGACCCGTGCTTGAATGGGAGTGGCCCTTTAGCTCAGCGGTCAGAGCGGGCGCCTCATAAGCGCTAAGGCGTGGGTTCGAATCCCACAGGGGCCACGCCACTGTCATCATTTCACTTTCCGGAAAGGAAATTCCATGCGAACTGCTGCGCTCTCCATCCTCCTGGCCCTGCCCCTCCTGGCCGCTGGGCAGCCCGATAAGCCACGGGTCAAGTTCACCACCAGTCTGGGGTCCTTCACCCTGGAACTGGAGCCCAAGGCCGCCCCCAAGACCGTCGCCAACTTCATGAACTACGTGCACAAGGGTTTCTACAAGGGCACCACCTTTCACAGAGTTATCCCGACCTTCATGATCCAGGGCGGTGGTTTCACGCCGGACTTGAAAAAGAAAGCGGGGGACCCCCCGATCATGAACGAGGCCAAGGGAGCCATGGCGGCGGGTCTCCACAACACGCGCGGCACCATCGCCATGGCCCGCACCAATGATCCCCACAGCGCCAACAGTCAGTTTTTCATCAATGTGAAGGACAACTCCGCAAGCCTTGATCCAAATGCTGGTAGCTGGGGTTACTGCGTTTTCGGGAAGGTCATCGAAGGCCTGGAGACCGTGGACAAGATCAAGACCGTGCCCACCCACAACGTCCAGATGAACGATGTGCCCGTCACAGCTGTGGTCATCACCGACGCCCAGGAAGTCCATGGCGGTCCGGTGAAAAAGTCCTCGGCAAAAACCGCCAAGAAAAAGAAATAGCCCCCTAGAATTGCGCCTTGAAGGCCTCAAAGGCAGTTCGCAGTTCCTCAACCTCTGCACGCAAACTTTGCACTTCTGCTTCCACAAGCGCGAGTGAGGGGGTGGTTTGGGTCTTCCCTCCTTCCGTGCTGGCACAGCTGGTCTCGGCTTCCACTGGACCGGCCAGAAGATGGGTGAAGCGGGGTTCCTTGGTGCCTGGCAATTTGGGTAGCTTGCAGGCCAATGCTTCAGGCTCGGCTTCAAGCAGAGCCTGCATGGCCACTTGGGTTTCTTCAAGATCTGTAAAGGGATAGATGCGCTCTGAACGCCCTCGAAGCTCCCCGAGCGTTTGTGGACCGCGCAGCATCAACACACAGAGCAGAGCTGTTTCCTGAAGCGAAAGATGAAGGGACTCCGTGAGGCGTTGCTCATACTTGACCACGCGGCTCCCGCTCGCGCTCACCAGCCAGACCAACTGGCGACGGCGCAATAGCTCTAGGCCATCTACGACCGTTTGTTCGCTATAGGTCACCAGTGGATGGCGGTTGGAGGTCTGGTTGCACGCGGCCAGTAGGGCGTTGAGCGTGAGTGGATAGTAGTCCGGGGTGGTGTGCTGTTTCTCCATGAGACAGCCCAGGATGCGGATCTCGACGTCGGTCAGTGGCAATTCAAGCATGAGCTAGTTCTAGCAGATACCTGCTGGAACCTCGACCCTGATCACCCGGTGGGCTTTTTTTGTCATGACGGCCTTCAACGCCCCAGGAAGGAAGCCCCTGCGAAAATAAGTACGCCAACGATGACGAGAAGGTAAAGGATCATCATCACCAGCGTCAGGATGCCCACATACTTCCAGAACGATTTTTGGGCTCGCAGCGCATCTTCCAAATCACCAGCAGCGCCGCTGGCATCGAGGCGCGCGATCCGGCTTGCGTAACGATTCAGGAAGAGCACCGCGGGAAACTGCGCGAGCCCCATGAGAAGGTAGGTGAACGAAACGCCGATCCTCGGTCCCAGGGGCATGGACCCCATCGGCCCTCCAATGGGAACGACGAGGATCGCGAGGCAGCCCAGCGCCAGCAGCGCGAGCCCGATGAAGCCCAGAACCGAAAGGAAGCGCACCCAGGGCTTGGTGCTTCGAAGCAGCCCCACCACTTCCTCGGACACTTGGCCCGATGGTGCCGGGGCAGCGACGGGAATCTGCTGCGCATAGGCTGGCGCCGGATTGAGTGCAGGTGTGGGAACATAGACCGGTTGAAGGGCTGTGACTTGCCCGGCAGGGGTCCAGGCGGGAAGCCCCTCGGACCAGACTAGATCCATGGGCCGCAGCGCGCCCGTCGAGAGCATGGTGCGCAGCTGTTCGGTGGGAATCGGGCCGAACTGCTGACTGTTCTGGGCGTAGTACCAATGTGCGGCCATGGAATCTGTCTCCTTGATTGGGCCCGAGTATAGAACCAGAGATCTAAGAATGGATAGCAGTGCATCGTTTTGAGCAGGATCCCCAATCATTTTGAATGAAAGTTCAATTCGGGTCGGGTGATTTGAAGGATTCTCTCACTTGGTAAAATTTCATAAATAACAATATATCATTGATTATGAATACATTAAAGAGGCCCCGACATAAACGGCACACTGCTTGATAAGTTCCGTGTGGCAATTCGTTCACCTGGGCCAGCCTAACCCAACTTCTCCCTCAATGAGCCGGATTGCTCCTCAGATGGGACTGCTATTGCTCAATGGGTCTAAGGAGATACGTATGTTTACGATTCTGATCATCATCCTGGTTCTGATGCTCTTGGGTGCCATCCCCACTTGGCCCCACAGCAAGAATTGGGGGTATTACCCGAGCGGAGGCCTGGGCTTGGTCGTAGCCATTCTGGTCATCCTACTGCTCATGGGCCGGATCTAAAAACCCACTTTCCTCCTGGAATCCAGGCGATGTTCTGGGTGGGTGCTTTGAACGCAAAGCTGATCGAGTCGTGAAAATCGCTTCCACCCATGGATTCCAAGCATCCCACGTCGTCAGGTGGCGGTCATTTTCCGGGACGGCTATGGGAATTGCCAATCGAGGTCAAAGTGACAAATCAACACCCGATTCTCCTTCACGATTTCCAAAGCCAGCTGCCTAAGCACCATTCCGAGCAAGGCTCGATCCTGGAATGGCTCGCCGCAGCTCATGCCCAGGCGGAAATAACCATCCAGAAGCCATCCACAGACGAGGAGCATGAGGCCATCACCCGGAAATACCGGAAGCTGGTCATGCGGTTCGGTTGCAGTACGGATCGGATCCGTTCCCGGAACGCCTTTCTGGATGATTTCACCCACACCGATTGGGGCCGGATGAGGATCTTCCAGTTGAACCGCTATCCCACAGGCAGGCCCTGCGGAGAGAGGAGCCGTTTCTACCGTGAGATCACTGGGCAGATTTTCGATCAGTACTATGCGGAGGAAACGGAACCACCGGCCGTCCTCATTCATGTCACTTGCACAGGGTACGTATCGCCCAGCGGAGCCCAGCGATTGGTGGCCAAGCGGGATTGGGGGCGCTCCACCGAAGTTATCCACGCTTACCACATGGGCTGTTACGCGTCCCTCCCGGCCATTCGCATGGCAGCGGGCTTTGTGGAGCGGGGCAAGTCACGGGTGGATATCGTCCACACCGAGTTGTGCACCTTGCATTTGGATCCCAGCCAGCATCTGCCCGAACAGTTAGTGGTGCAGACCCTGTTCGCGGATGGTGTGATCCGCTACTCCGCTTCGCGGGCAGAGGTTGGAATTCGGAATGGGCTTGAACTGATCACTACCCACGAGGAGATCGTGCCGGACACTGAAAGTGACATGACCTGGATGGTCTCGGATTTCGGAATGCAGATGACCCTTTCCCGCAAGGTTCCTGATCACATCCGTGCCTTTCTGAAACCCTTCCTGGACCGCCTGGGTGCCCCATCGAATCTGACCGCAACCCAATTGTGCGAGCAGTCCCTTTTCGCCATCCATCCAGGTGGTCCCCGGATCATTGATGAAATCGCAGAGCACCTCGGCTTGCTCCCGGAGCAGGTCCAGGCCAGCAACACCATTCTCAGGAATTTCGGGAACATGTCCTCTGCCACCTTGCCCCATGTGTGGCAGTCCATCCTGGAAGACGAAACGGTGCCTCCAGACACATTGATTGTTTCCCTGGCCTTTGGGCCCGGCCTGACCATCTCCGGTGCCATCCTTCGGAAAATAGGGTGAACGGCTCCGTTTTATGGTTCCTGCCTTTCAGCCTCCAGGGGCTGGCCATGGGAGTGGACGAATTCTGGTTCCACCATGGAAGGAATGTGCCTCGATGGGAATGGTTGGGACACGCGCTGGATACATCGCTCTTCCTGGCCTGCCTTGCCTGCCCTCTCTTACTCCCCCCTGCACCGCCGAACCTCCGTCTCTACGGGTTCCTGGCGGTGTTCTCCTGCATTCTGATCACCAAGGATGAATTCATCCATCAACGGCTCTGTTCAGGTGGCGAGCATTGGATGCACTCGGTCTTGTTCATCCTGCATCCCATCGTCCTGATCACCACCGCCTTTTTGTGGATCAGCACCGGGGCCAGCGCCCCGAGGGGAATCCCAGCCCCACCGCTATTATTGGCAAAGGGAATGCTTCTGCTTCAGGGCCTCCTCGCAGCTGGATTCCTGGTGTTCCAGATCCTTTACTGGTCCACGCACAAACAGCCTGAAGAGGATGGGCCCAAGATCAACAACGCCATCTACGATGAGTTGGGCGAAAGATGGTACACGGCCACCGATGATCCTGTGGCCCTATTGAGAGCTGAATCCCGCCACAGAACCTCATGGGTGCTCTCGGATCTCCGGGCGCACTTTGGCAAGGGCCCTCTCGCCATTCTGGAGGTCGCCTGCGGTGGCGGCTTCCTC